>CBDVBC010000372.1:0-2570 GCA_965372125.1 Candidatus Hermodarchaeota archaeon
ACACTAACCTCCACTGTCTGGGACCCAACCAGCGCCTTCTATGGGCTGCCCCCCACACCCTTCGAAGCTGATGGAACAAGGGTTCCCAACTTCGTTGTAAGGGTGAATGTCACTGATGGTCGTTATAGCGCTTCAGATACCTCAGAAAATCCATGGATACTTGAAGGTATCCACGGCGACCCTCCCCCTCCCTACGAGTTGATCATTGTAGTTCTTGTCGGGATTGTTGTTGTTTTACTGGTCGTCATTAATGTGGCGGTGTTTCTCTACCGGCGGATTCATTCACGGAAAAAACACTAAGCTGATGAGACGAAACGAAATCATCAGCTAGTAAGTGGAACGCGGATACGAAGCTTTATCTGCATAAGCAGTAGTGGGGCGGTGTATGACAGCTGAGGCGATGTCATTAGATCCTTCCTCTAGGGTTCTAATCTCAGGACGGAGTCTTGCAGGGCTCTTGGTGGGATATGGCTTGCTTCACTTGGCTCTGTCTAATTTCTGGCAGTATGGTTCCCTGTATCTCTCAGTGGACATTGGTGCTGGGTTTCTCTTTGTGGGTCTTGTGGGTGGATTGCCTGTTCTAGTGGGGCTTGCTGCAGTGAACCTTTGGGGTTCGGCGTCGGATCGCTGGCATCGCCGCAGACCCATCATGTTACTGGGTTTCCTCGCCCAGGGAATCGCCTTCCTCCTCTACCTTAGCATTGCAGAGTTTTGGCCCTTTCTTATAGTAACTTGTCTTGCGAACTTGTTCATATCCTCAGCCGTGCCCCTGGCAAACGCGTACCTAACCGAGGGGCGGGCCAAGAAAGGAGGCGCAGTAGGTTTGCTGATGGCCGCCAGTAGTTTGGGCTGGTCCATCGGCGCCTTCGCTGGCAGCATACTCATCAGCATTATTGGTATGTTGGGCATTTTCCTTGTTTGTGCCGTCAGCACCTTCCTAGGCGGAGTCATAATCCTTGTTTTCGTACGTGACATCTCACATGTAGCTTCCAAAGCCCACACAAAACTATTAGCGAGTGAGCCTTCTCCCCAGACAGTTCTTCCCATCTCACGAAAGCGGTTCCTACTTGTACTCTGTACTGCTGTAGCGTTGGGTGGTGTGGGTGTTCACTCCTTCAGTTACTTCTTCGGACTCTACCTAGTTGTGGAGATAGCCGGTGTTAATGCGATGGTTGGACTGGCAAATAGTGTTGCGTCGCTGGCAGGGCTCGGTTTAACCCTTGCCGCTGGGTATACCAGCGACCGGATAGGACGTAAGCCCATTCTTCTCTTGGGTTTCCTGAGTTACACGATCTTCTGGCTTGTCTACGCTACTGTCGTAGATCCTTGGATTGCCACGTTCTTGTGGTTCATTCCTCTCTATCCTCTTGTCTACACTATTAGTTACAGTGCGGCTGCTGATGTGAGCCCTGTTGCCTATCGGGGCCGGGCTATGACCTTTGTCGCCACAGCCCAAGCTATTGGTTCAGGAGTCGGACCAATAATCGGTGGCACAATAGCTCAGCTGGTCACTGGCTCCTTGCGGGGGAACATGATCTTCGCCGCTGCAATGACTGCAGCTGCCTTACTCATTGTCTTGGTGCTAGTACCTGAATCACTCCGGCGCATTAACCGACACAAGCCCGTCTAGCGATCATATGTGGGAAGGTATTCTGTCGTTGGTGTGTGTGGACGCTTACGCCCAGCCCCAAATATCGACCCGAGGAAGGTAAGGCCCGCGGCTCCAAAACCCATGCCGAAGCCAGCAAAGTATGAAACAATCTCGTGTAATGCCAGCCCAGTCTGAGGGTCGAAAACGCCGCTTATGTAGGCCATGTAAACGCTTGATATAATGATGAAAGCAGCGCTGAAGGAGCTAAGAGCCACTATCAGCATGCCCATTCTCGCCTTCCAGCCCCAGCCAGCGGCAAACCATATGATGGCACCTATTGCGACACCGATACCTCCGAAACTTGTGGCCCAATACAGGGAAGCCACAACAGTTGAGCCTATGCCTGGTATGTAGGACCCGAGCAGTGCACTGATTAGCTGGGCGATTAGTTGGGAAACCCCTGGTTGTATGGTAAGCGATTGACCAGTCAGAATTAGCAAGACGCCGCCTATTAGAAGTAGTACAAAGCCAAATTTACCCATAATCTATAACGCAGTAGTTCGCCCTCTTTTAGTTTATGCTTTTTTTTGAATGATTGAGTTAACCTTTAAAAACAGAGTATCAATGTTTTATCTCTCTGGCACTTAATGTTTAGGAAATCGTGGTGTAAAAATTGGGTATCGTTGAATCTCTCAGAGGTTTCCCAGCTGCTACCTTCAAGGCAGTGAAAGACTATTTCTCTGGGCTAAGTCTTTTCTTCAACAGGCAAACCTGGTCCCACGGCGTTATTTTCATTGCTCTTCTTGCCTTCTTCCTCGTCTTTCATATCTTCCAAAGACTCTTGATGAGCGTTTTTCAGACCATCATCCTTTTCATTCCTACAATCAGTAATGTTGTGGCCCTAATCTATTTGTCAGGCTGCGCCGTCTTTGTAGGCTTCCTGCTTCTTGGAGTCATCGCCCTAACAAGCAGGGGTCGA
>CBDVBC010000373.1:0-2560 GCA_965372125.1 Candidatus Hermodarchaeota archaeon
TAAATAATCACCTCGCTGCACCTTGTAGGTATTGTCCTTGTTTTTTGTTTTGCTTTCAGTTTTCGGCGGAGGCTCTGTGGGCTTTGAGGTAGGTTTAGGAGTGGGCTTCTGGGTTGGTTTTGGTGTCCGCGCAGGCGCGTCAGGTGGGTTGTTGTCGCCAGAGCCAACGCCAGTTATGAGGACCTGTCCTGGGTAGATGGTGTAGGGGTAAACGATATCATTGATGGCGGCCAAATCCTGCCAGCTAATGCCCCACTGCCGGGCTAATTTGCTGAGGTAATCGCCTGGTTTCACGACATATGTTTCAGCGTTGTTATTATTTGATGTCGGGGATTTTGGTCTGGTACCTACTGCAGACACCGCCATATTTCCCAGCACCCCCCAGGAGGTTTTGAAATTCTTGATGGAGTGAGCCTGTCGGTTGCCGCTGCCTGCATCAACCACATAAACATTGGCTTGGTCATAACCGACGAGGATTCCAGTATGTTCGTAACGCGCCACAATTACCTGGCTGCCATCTTTCGCCGTGTAGGTCACAGGTGTGCCATTCCACACATGCCCTACAAACCACACAATTACCGGGCGCCCCTCAGCGATTTCCTGTTTAAGGTCGCGGAATCTCAGACCGCGGTGGGCATCGGCGTTCAGGCCATAGTTGCGCAACAACCTCGCTACAGGCTTAGCATGCACACCATAAGGATTGGGTGGTATTTGTCCCCAGGAGCCAAAGACGCTGCCGACGAAGCCTTTATCGGGATTATCAGACTTAGGTAAGGCATTAAAGAACTGCACCTCGCCAACCTGTACTCCCCAGTAGTTTGCCAGGTCAGCAGCGGAGCGGGATTCACAGGATAATGGATAAGTCTGCCCATGGCCCACGAAGCCTTCTACAAAAGCATAATCAGGCAGGGCTTGTTGGGAGAATGGGATTGCAGCGAGTAGTACAAGGCTGCACAGCAGTAAGAAAAGGGATAGTTTCCTAATCGAAGATAATGCCATAACTCAATTTTAGTCATTTCTATGGTGGCTGGCAAGCGTTAAAAGAACACCCAGGTCGAAATTGGTATAAAATATCAAGTTCCTATCTCACATGTGCAAGAATGAATCCTATCTAGCGAAGTACGACCTAGTTCATAATGGGCAGTAATATTGGGCTCCAGGTGGTTTTTTCCAACTGCCACCAGACGAGGGGATCAAAATGTCGAAGAAACCACCTGCATCCTCATCGTAGATACCACAATCGTATTCATCAGGTATATGGTGGATTATGCCACTGGCAGTTACAGCCATGTTTCCCAGCACTCCCCAGGAGTTCTCAAATCTCTCATTGCCGTGATTTCCCCTCGTACCGTTACCTGCATCGATCAGGTACACACCGGCTTTGTCGTAGCCATATGCTATCATAGTGTGCTCAAAGCGAGCCACAGTAACCTGGCTACCGTCTTTTGCTGTGTAGGTTTCTGGCGTGCCTTGCCATACGTGCCCGACCACCCATACGATCACTGGTCTCCCATTGGCAATCTCGCGTTTCAGTTCATAGAGAGACATACCGCGTTGGGCTTTGGTGTCCAGACCGTATTGACGCAGCAGTGAGGCTATCGGGACAGCATGAACACCGTAGGAATTTGGGGGGATATGCCCCCAGACACCCATTACGCTGCCGACAAAACCTTTCTCAGGGTTATCAGATATAGGAAGTGAGTCGAAAAACTCCACCTCGTCCACCGGGATGCCCCAATAATTCGCCAGGTCTGCAGCGGAGCGGGATTCACAGGATAAGGGGTAGGTCTGCCCGTGAGCGACAATCCCAGCCACGAAGGCGTAATCCGGCAAGTCCTCCTGGAGAGATGGTGCGGTGGCAGGTGATACAAGACTAGAAACTAACAAGAATAGGGTAAGTGTTTTGACCAAAACATTCTCCTTAGTCCAATTTTAGTCATTAATCGGGTGAATAGCAAGCGGTATAATTTCCTATTGATGGAAGAAATGAACCAACTCCGCCAGGAAGCAGAACAAGCATTAGACCTGACTCTCACAGATGAGCAGCTAAAAGCCTTTACTCTCTATGCCAGAGAATTGGCGGTCTGGAACAAGCGGTTCAACCTGACTGCCATCCGGGAACCAACCGAAGTGCGCCAGAAGCATTTCCTGGATTCATTGAGCTGCGTCCTGGCTTTGCAGGGAACACCTTTGGGACGGGTAGTGGACGTTGGGACAGGGGCGGGTTTCCCTGGGATACCGCTCAAGGTGTTGTATCCCGAGATGAAGTTGACCCTGGTCGAATCTGTGGAAAAAAAGACCCGATTCCTGTCTCACATCGTGGGAGAACTGAAACTCGATGGGGTTGAGATTGTTACCGGACGAGCTGAGAGGATGGGGCAAGACCCAGTTCACCGTGAGAAGTACGACTGGTCTTTGGCGAGAGCTGTGGCGGGTTTGCCTGTGCTGGTAGAGTATTTGCTTCCATTAGTGAAGTTGGGGGGACGTGCGTTGGTGCAAAAAGGAGAAAGCGCTGTGAAAGAGTTAGAGGAAGCTGGGCAGGCAATCGAGGTTCTCGGGG
>CBDVBC010000374.1:0-2554 GCA_965372125.1 Candidatus Hermodarchaeota archaeon
CAATCAACTCTTCTAGGGCAGCATTAGCATATCGGATAGAGGTGTCTGGGTTAACCACGAGGATGGGATTAGGCGCTCGGTCAAGGATAGTGGAGGCGAATTCCTGGCTTTCTCGTAGTGCCTGCTCTGCCTCCTTTTTTTCCGTAATATCAACGAGGGCGACCTGAGTGGCGGGTTTGCCGCGGTAGCGGATGATTGAGGGGAATGCCTGTACCAATCTCTCTGTTCCGTCCTTGCGGAGGAAGCGGTATTCCACAATCGCTGGTGAGGGTTTGCCAGCCAGACGGTCTTGCAGGCGTTTCAGGTAAACCATTCGGTCATCTGGATGTATCATCTCCAATACTTCCAAGGAGGATTTAGCGAGCATCTCCTCAGCTGAGTAGCCAGATTGCTCCGTAACAACTGAATTTGCATAGACAATACGGCCTTCCTGGATGATGATTAACCCCTGAGGAGAGTGTTCGACTACCGCCCAATAGGCCTCCTCTGCATACTCCTCTTCGGTAACATCTTTGCCCACACTGATGATTTCCCGTAGTGTTCCCTCATCGTCAATGATTGGGGTGTGTGTCCATTCGACTGTACGGAGAATCCCCTCCTTGGTTTCCACCTCAGTCACAATCTGCGTGGAGCCGCTGAATGATAAGAGGTCCTGGAACTGCTGGCGGACCGCTTTCTCCTGTGCTTCAGGAATCAACCAGTGAATGAAGGATCTGCCCTTCAACTCCTCACTCGAGTACCCGGTGGCTTCCTCGCAGCCCCGATTGAAGAACTTGATGCGACCCCGCTTATCCCGAACAACAACGAGGATGTTGCTCGCTTGAGCGATGGCAGCGAATCGACGGGCTGCTAGATTCAGTTGATAGATAGAGCTCGATGACATAGAAACCCCACAGATGAATTTTATACCCCACTTGGCTGGAGTGAAAAAAGTCTTTCACTCCAAGATATCTGTATCTAACTAGTGCAGGCTCTTTTATTTTGTTTCTATCAAGCTGCAACCTGCGATTTTCGCACTCATATCATATAGAATGTCTATTTTTAGGTGATGGCGAACCCATTAGCACATATTCTGTTCCAATTCAGATGAAAAACAGGACGGATGCCCAGTGGCGCGAACATACAAGATACAAGTGTTACCCGGTGACGGGATTGGCAGAGAAACAGTAGCTGAGGCTCTGAAAGTACTCTCAGCCGTGGAACAGGTAACTCGGGGCCTGAATCTGTCTTTCCACGAGTTTCCTTGCGGAGGGAAACACTTCCTAGAAACAGGGGAAGAGTGGTCACCAGAAGCGAAGGAATTTTCTCGGGACGAAGCTGACGCAATCCTCCTAGGGGCTGTAGGCTGGGAACAAACGCCAGGAGAGCCTGTTCGGCGAGCGGATGGCCAGATGGCGGGTGCTGATATAGTGCTAGGGACACGGGCCACACTGGACCTCTACGCGAATGTTAGACCTGTGAAGCTTTACCCGGGTGTGCCAGCCGCACTAGCAGATTATCGGTCTAGCGATATCGATTTTGTGATTATACGGGAGAATAGCGAGGGGTTATACGCACCGATACGCGGCACTCTAAAACGGGGAGGAGTAGTCGAATCCGCAGTGGATTTGCGGATTATAACTCGTAAGGGAGTAGATAGGGTCAGCCGCTTTGCCTTTAAGCTGGCTAAGAAACGAAAACACGGGGCACCCGCTGATGGGCGGCAACGAGTCACATGTGTCGACAAGAGCAATGTCCTAGATGGGTGCAAACTGTTTCGCCAAGTGTTTCGGGAGGTAGCTCAACAATTTCCCAAAGTAGAAACCGACTTCGCATATGTAGATGCATGGACAATGTGGTGCCTTCGGCGGCCCTCCTACTATGATGTGATAGTAACCTCGAATATGTTCGGAGATATAATCTCCGATTTAGGTGCAGCCATTCAGGGCGGGATGGGAGTGGCAGCAGGCGCCAATATTGGTGACAGCCATGCTATGTTCGAACCAATCCATGGATCCGCCCCCCGCCTTGCAGGTAAACAACAAGCTAATCCCATCGCTGCAATTCTAGCTGGTAAAATGCTTTTAGAGTGGCTGGGCGACCGGCATAGGGATAGCCGATGTCACGAGGCGGCAAAGAAGATAGACCAAGCTGTTATAACGGTGCTGAAAGAAGGTCGCACACGCACCTACGATTTATGCGTAGGACCATACGCAGATGTGAAACCCTCAAACACCTCCAAGGTTGGCAGCGCTATAGTTAGGACTATTCGTTCAAGGTGATTCGAGGAGCTGAGATGATGGGGCAAACAATGTCGGAAAAGATTCTGGCGGAGCGTGCAGGTGTTTCAAAGGTTGAACTAGGAGAAATCGTCGAGGCCTCTGTTGATGTGGCTATGAGCCATGAGATGCTGGGAACACGAGTGATTCCCCATGTAGAGGCCGCGGGGATTGAACGTCTTTGGGACCCTGACCGGGTTGTGGTGATGCTGGATCATTGGGCACCAGCACCCACCGTAGAGGCGGCGACGGTGCACCAGCGGGTTCGTAGATTCGTTGAGCGCTTTGGTATAACT
>CBDVBC010000375.1:0-2542 GCA_965372125.1 Candidatus Hermodarchaeota archaeon
AGCATGCTACCCGTTCTCGCGGTTACTTTGGTCTTCTTCCTAGTTAGCCCATTGGCGTTCATTAATGACCTTTTCATCGCCCAGTTTGGGCGTCCCCCTGTTAATTGGCTTGACTCCAATCCGAGCAGCCCCTTCTTTAACCGCTATTTTCCCATGGGTTTCCTGTTTATGGGGTCTCTACCCGCCCTCGTCTTCAACCTCGCCCTTGGCCTCGGTATCCCTGCAGCTCTGGCACCCCGCATATCCTTACCGATGTTAATCTTGGTTGGAGTTCTTGCAATCGTCTTCCTGATCCACTTTCTCCGTAATCCCCGCAGGGGCCTTGCCATCCTCTATCCCGGCGTCCTACTTGTCCTACTCATTGCTAGCATGTCGGAGGGAATTGCACATTACTGGGTGCTGACAATTACCCTTCCCTTTCTCGCCTGGAACCAGCGTCACACCTTCTTCTCTAACCCTGCATCCCCTACAACCGGAGCCGGCTCACCTCAACCCATCGCTCTCGATAAGGGAAAACCTAATAGCCAAAGAATACCTGAAACTAATAGCCGGAGAGAGGCAAGAGTGTCACGGACCCCGCAGTTCATACAGCGAATCTTCGAATCCATTGACCTAGAATTTGGAGAGCGACTAATCAGTAAATTTGGGAGCTTACCATTTGTAAGCGATATTCGTCGCTACATGGTGTTTTGGCCCCTACTTGATAATCAACTAACACTCGAACTAGGCTCAGAGCGCGGCTTTGGCAGCAAAGGTGTCACCCACTGCGTAAGAACCGACCTCCGCACCATTAATGGAGTCGATGTTGTCTGCGACGCCACCACCCTCCCCTTCCGAGACAATGTCTTTGACCGAACCTGGTGCGTGTACCTAATTCATCATATCCCTAACGTCCGCCAACTCCTATTAGAAGCAAAGCGTGTTTCGAGAAAAGCTTACTTCTTTGACTTTGTCCCACGAAGTTGGCTCCACTACTTCTCAGTCATCTGGGATCGACTCTTCTTCGGTGACAAGATTTGCCCTCCAAGTCCCCAAGCCCTCAAGGATATCGCTCCCGAACTACGTGTCTACCCGCAGGGCGCTCTGGGCGGCGTACTCTATGTACTCTGACCCTAAAAGAATAAAAGAAAAGAGCCACGAAGAGAATGGTGCGTGTTTCCATGAGTGACGCTCCACCTTATCCATTGGTTCATCCTGCTCCTAAGGTTTCTGGTCTCCTCCCAACAATACGCGTAAAGCTGCAGCACACTTTTGGTCTCTACAGAAACTGGTGGAAGGAAATCAGCCTCGGAGCCTACGTCCGGATCCTAACATTCATCGGCATCATGATCGCAGCCTTCACCAACCCCCTCTTTCCAGATGTCAACGATATGAATGAGCTGATCACTCTGGGTATTGTTTACATGTTTCAGGGACTGAATCCCTACGGGCGAACCTACGAGTTGTCCGCACTGGGGGCGACACCGAGTGATGTGTACACTCAGAATTTCCTGAATTATGGTCCGATGAATCTCTTGCTCCATTTGCCTTGTATGATCTATCCCTGGAAGATTGATGGAGCAGGTTTCATGAATTTACAGCCAAGCTTCATGGTCTATCATGCTTTCTTCGATTTCCTGATGTTCGATAGGCTGATGCGGATGAATCAGAGGTTTGCCGCTTTGGTTATCTGGATTAACCCACTATTCGTAACGCTTAACTTGGTAACCCACATGTCTATCCCATTATTCCTTATTATTATGGGATATGAGAAGTGGAAGGATCCGCTGCAATCCGTTTTCTGGCTGGGGCTAGGTGCACTCACTTATCAGTACATTGCTGTGCTGCTGCTCTTCGTGATAGCTTATCACCTCAGGAGCTACAAGGGAGTAATACTGGGTATACTCCCCTCCCTGGCCATCCTAGGTGCTTTCCAGCGTTGGGCAATGTTTGAGGGACGACCATTCGTCTTAGTAAATGATTTGTTGTTGCAGCAACTCGGAAGACCTTATGAGCCCTGGTTTCCGGACCATCAGTATTCTTGGTTCACGTGGACCGGCAGTATTCCTGCTATCGTGTTCAACGTGCTCGGCCAAGTTGACCCTCTATTAGTCTTGACGGGTGGACTGCTCCGGCTTAGCACATTGATGAACGCCATCGCATTATCCATAGCAGTGGTTTTTATCTTACACATCGTCTGGAAACCAGATTACATGCGTAGCATCTTCTATGGTGCCCTCGCGCTACTCCTAATACTACTTAGCTCCCCCTCGGGGATTTGGCATCACAATTTCGTTGTTGTTTTTCCGCTTTATATGGTGTCTGTGGAGCGTGGGGCGTTTCGGCGGTGGAAGGAGTTTCGTGAGAGGTCGGGTGCTTGAGGAACACGGGTTGGGTCGAGGGTGGAGTTTTCGTAGCCTTCAGGCCCTCCGTGGCACGTTGAACTATTGTTTGATTGTGTACATTGTGATTTCTGTTTTCTTCCTTATTCTTTGAGAGTTTTTTTGTGAGTCTTTATTCTTTGAGAGTTTTTTTGTGAGTCTTTATTCTTTGAGAGTTTTGT
>CBDVBC010000376.1:0-2524 GCA_965372125.1 Candidatus Hermodarchaeota archaeon
CCCATCGAGTCACTGGCCAAACAGCTGGGACAACCTACTCACATCGTTCAGGAGAGACAGCAAAGACTAATCGAAGAACAAGTCATTTTCGACCGCGCTGACCTGAGCCTCTTCCAGCTGGGACTCAACGAATCCGTCTTTGTAATGATCGAGGGCAACGAAGATGTCGTACAGAACTTTCTAGCTGGATGCCGGGAAGCACCGATGGCTGGGGGCGCAGTCTTCACACATCCAACTCCAGGGGTGATTGCCGCCTTCGGGCTACCCTCAGGTCAAGCATTGAAAGTCGGACAGGAGCTAAGCCGCCTATTCCACAATCAAGAGGAATTCGAAGCAGCTGTCTTCTACGGCAACGGCTCCAAGGACTTCATCGTATCATCAGTACTCGGTAGATGTCGCTTCAACACGGCAACAAAAAACTGGACCTGGCATCGAGAATACCTCCCCTCCGTTTTCGATTACGTCGAGTCAAGACGCTTTGATTGTTCGCTATCGGAGGAGCCGGATGAGTCTCTCCTCGATAGCGCAGTTAGCTCAGAATAAGAAATGAAAACAAGGTGAAAGAAACAATGACTGGAAGTAGAAAAATCCGCTCCCTGCCACAAGTTGGTCAGCTGGGACTATCATCAATAGCTCCCCGCCGTCGACCTGGTCGAGGCATCGGTGAAAAGAGGGTCACGAAACAGGTCCTCTCTCGCCTAGATACTGCCTTTAGGGATCTTCGGCAGATGCAAGAGTTCCTCGCGAAGGAGGGTCACTTGATTGTCAATGAAAGTGGCAGTATACAAACCTCTCAGGCTCATTTGAACCTGAATCTTATGTTGGAGCTTCTGGAGGACTTCCTCTGGATCCTGAATTGTACTATTAGCCGGCACGGCGGAATCCCAAAGCTAGTCTAATCAAAAGGAGTGAAATCGAAATGACTGAAGCTGTAATGGAGCCAGCTCAAACTCAACTGAAGCAATTCAGTCAGCCCTGCAACGCCCCCAAGTGCAGCCAGTTTGGCGATTTCTTTGGATGTGAGAATCCTGAGGGTTGTGAAGCTCATCAGGACTGTTTGCGGGCGTGGAGCCAGCAGACCGATTTGACCTTAACTGATTAATGTGGTTGGTAGATCGCTAGAAGACTTGAAGGTGAAGGTGCGGCAGGGATTGAAGACCGGTTGGTAACCTGAATCACTGCCAGATTCCTTAAGTATAAAGCAACATCGCGTGATTCAACCATATGAAGATTATTATCGCGTACTACAGCCAGACTGGGAACACCGAGAAGGTTGCCCGTGCGATTCATAAAGAAGTGGCGGACGGGTATGATGTGCGGCTGTGTAAAATTAGTGAGATAACAGCCGCCGACCTGAATGATTATGAGCTAGTTTTCCTTGGTGCACCTTGCCATGATTCGGACCTAGCAACCCCCCTAAAGAAATTCTTGGCATCCCTCCACCAGTCCCCGGATTTCAAGCTAGCCGGTTTCTATACCCACGCCACCTTCACCCCAGATAGGGGCGCAAGGGAACAAGAACTCTTCAGTGAATGGGCAGGCAGATGCAGTGAATCCTTCGAGAGTGCATGTCAGGAAAAGCAGATAGGATTTCTAGGGTACTTCAATTGCATGGGCGCCCCGTCACCACCCATCGAGGCTTTCATTCATAGCAGGATAATCACCTCCGAGGAAGAATGGAGTGCTTATCTGCCTGAGGTTAGAGCTCACCCCAACGCTGAGGATCTGAGCAATGCAAGGACCTTTGCTCGAACAGCCCTTTCAGCCCTCAATGGTAGCTAGAATGGGAGATGACAGCAAGACGACTGTTTGCAATGGAGTAACACTTGTTTTGTGCGGTTGTAGCCGCCTAGAAGGTAGACACCTGCTAGCGCTGTAGATCCCTAAGATTGCCGTTAATGTCATTCAACGTTGAACGAATCTCCCGGAGCTCTTGGTATATCCTTCCTAGAACATCGTTAATGCGAGAGTAAAACAAATCGTGTAGTCGTCTCATCTGATTTGCTATTTCTTCTAGATGTCGTTCTGACATATTTTTTCACCATTTGTTGACAAGTTGAATTTGTGGTGGTGGAGTGTTGTTCTCTTCTTTGATTAAAGATTGTGCCTTGATATGTTTCAGAGGGTTTTTTGGCGAGCTGTTGTAGGATCGATGGCATGTAAGCTATCCGAGTATTCAGGGAAGGATAGTAGGAATTTGTTGAGCTGGGCGGCAGGAACTACCGGTATCTTGTTGTGCCAGATGATGTCCTCGTGGAGCATCGTGACAAGCAAGGGGTAGAAATTCGCTGTTTGCCAGCCCAAGCATCGGAGTTTTGCTTGTTGTGCCGCAAAGTTGGCTGCCAGTGCCTCTACGCGTTCGAGTTGGGCCTCCACGGCGGCTCGGAGAGGAGAAGCCTTGCCGGAGCGGACACCATATTGTTTACAGTCAACGCACAAGATTGTTGGTTGTTGGGCGGCTATCACATCGATTTCGTAGCGGCGACTTACCTTGAATCTGAAGCTATGTATCATGGTGAAGTCG
>CBDVBC010000377.1:0-2519 GCA_965372125.1 Candidatus Hermodarchaeota archaeon
GGACATCATCTTCAGTGAGTGTTAAATGCTGAGTAAGGAGCCAACGGGTTCTGACTCGAATCATGTTACTCGGTAAAACCGGATTAACAACTAGGAATCGAGCGAGCGTTAAACGAGAGATTTCGTCGATTAAAGGCGCTTGATTCAGCTCACCAATAGATTGGTCTAGGAGATGCTGTATCGTCTTTTGGGATTGCGGCGAGATAATTCGACCTAAGCTTAGAGTATTAAACTGGTCGAAAGCCTTGTAATCGAGATCTCTAGGAGACTGGGTAGCAACCATGCAAATGATTCCGTACTTGCGTGCTTGGCGGAAAAGCATTAGAAAGGTGTCTTTAGGGCCTGGCTTTAGGGCGCCCGCTGGCACAAATGGTGCAATCTCGTCTGTGAAGAAAACTAGCCTCGGAGTCTTGGAGGATCCTTGCTGGAGCATCCAAGAGTACATCTGGCTTAGGAGGATGGAGACAAAGAACATCTTCTCCTCCTCGCTCCTCAGCGTTTTCAAGAAGAATATGTTTAGTGGGGTTTTCCCCCCTACCTTCTCTATAATTCTAGAAAAGTCGATGGGCTCGCCGGTACTGAAGAGCAGCTGAGAGGTCCCAATAGTGAGGCTCCGAATAGCATGGCTCAGACGCAGTCTCTCCGTCGACTTCATGTACTTGTCTAGTGGAATTCCCAGCTCCTCCGGGGTGAGTGCAACTAGATCAGCCAGTTCGGAGAGATCGCTTATTTCACGCTTTCTGTCCCAGAAGAACTTCAGTATCTCGAAAATAATGGCGAAAGCTCTGCTTTCGTGAGTACCAGGTAGCCCCGCGGTTTTAATAAGTACTCGGACAAGTGTGCGCGACGAGTTATCAATAATCCTGATAACATCCTCTGGATCAGCCTTGCGGCTAGGCAAAACAAGTGGGTTAACTGAAATGCGCGAGCCCTTCGAGCTAGCGGGAGTGAAGATCCTGACAGCCACTTTTTCCTTGAATTCCTCCTGCAGCTCTCTGCTAATCCCATTCTTCTCAAGCTCCTCAGGATTACCAGGCATAGCCAGGCTGGCAAGGTCTCCCTGTGGGTCGAGGGCGATAATTGGAATTCCATGGCGTGCCGCCTCCTCAAGAATAATCTTGCAAAAGACAGTTTTGCCTGAGCCAGTTGTGCCAAATGTTCCTAGGTGCCTCCGAAGCATATCAGCGTCAAGATGGACCAATTTATCGGTAACTTCTCCGTCTGCTGTGAACTCGTAGCCTATCCAGAACTTCATCGTATTCACTTCAACAGCTTGAGAAATTCCTCTCAGCCTTGCTAAGTCCTCTAGAAAGTTTATCCAATTCTCAAGCTTTAAACTATCTGCTTATGACGAACCAAGTATAGCTCTAATTGCTGTTTCCTTTACGGGCTGTCGAGAAATAAGTATCAGTGTCTTGCTAGCTTTCTCGCAGATGAAGCGGTGTGATATACTTGCGTGGTGCAGCCTCAATAGGCTTCAAGTATTTCTGCAAAACCTTTGGGATAAGGATGCGCCCATCAGGCTGAATGTTGTTCTCAAGCACCGCTGTAATCGCGCGGGTGGTCGCAATTACCGTAGAGTTCAACGTATGCACGAAGCCCTTGGTGGGGTGTCCCCTCTTCTCAGCAAACCGGATATCCAGCCGCGCTGATTGATAATCAGTACAGTTACTGCACGACACCATCTCCCGGTACTTGCCCTGCGACGGCATCCAAACCTCCATATCAAAGGTCTTAGCTGCCACCTTTCCAAGGTCGCCGTCACACATGTTCACGATTCGGAAGGGAAGGCCTAGAGGGCGCCAGATCTCTTCAACATACTTGTTCATTTTCTCAATCCATTCCCATGAATCGTCAGGGTGGCAGAAAACGAACTGCTCGACCTTGGAGAACTGGTGGACACGAAAAATCCCTTTAGTATCCTTGCCATGAGCACCCGCTTCTTTGCGGTAGCAGGGGCTATAGCCCGCTAAGAGTAAAGGTAACTCGTCGATCTCAAGAACTTCTCGCATGAAACGCGCAGCAATTGGATGCTCAGAGGTCGCAATGAGGTAGAGGTCACGGTCCTCCAGCTTGTAAAGTGCTTCCTCGAAGGCACCGATATCCGTTACTCCGCTGTACGCAGCACGATTCAATAAATGGGGAGGCATAACAGGAGTGAAGCCACGGCGAGTAATTTCGTCTAGTGCATAAAGTCCAAGAGCTTGATTCAACCAAAATATTTGGTCAAGCAAAAAATAGTACCTCGCCCCGGTTGTCTTTGCTGCTCGTTCGGTGTCTATCATGCCTGTTTGTTCAGAGATGTCATAGTGGCTAAGTGGCTGTTCTTCAGTAACCGTGTACTCCGCTGGGAGTCCTTGGGCATCAGCTAGAAATTGTTCAAGATGATCCTGCCATACCCGTGGTTTGCCTATGTAATTGACTGGTTTGTTCTCTGTTTCATCTCTTCCCTCAGGAACACTCTCATGTACGATGTTAGGGATACTTCGCAGTATAGCTGTTCGCTGTTTGTCAATTTT
>CBDVBC010000378.1:0-2495 GCA_965372125.1 Candidatus Hermodarchaeota archaeon
GATTATTCGTTGAGCAATTAGTTGAGGAGTAAAAGATATCGCCTACAGTCATCGCGAGAAATCTTTCAAGATTGTCAGTGGATAATTTGGATTGCCTACGTTTGTGTTAGTAGAGCAGTCTTTCGCGACTGCCGCAACAACCTCTTTTTGCAAGGAGACATCGTGTGCATTATCTCGATCTGCGCGAAGCCCAAAAGAGCGAACTCGTTAACACGGACCCAAACCTCCATAAATGGGAAGTGGACACCGTACCGGTCCTGCATTCAGGCTTCACTACGGGTTGTATCGATAACCCATCGAAGCAGATCCTGTACTTATCGGTGTTCTACAGTGACGGCTCGTACATGTGTAGACTCCAAGACAGGACAACGAAGGAAATTGCATTTCTGGAGGTGAAAGGCCTGAAAGGCCTTTTCCAGGAATTGGAGCAAAAACTGAAAACCGGTAAGCTGGCCTGGAAATCAGAGAAGAAATGGCAAGGCAACGGTTCGGCACGTAGTTAGCTAGTGTTTAACGTTAACCTGCGCGCGCACCCCCTTACCCCCTTAAAGTAGTTCAAAACACGCCGAACGAAAAGATGGGGTTTGGGGGATTTTTTCTGGACTAGGATAAAATGGGCACTATTACCCGAGGATACAACAGATGGCCGCGGAATTGGCCTGAAAATATACCGCTTTTCGTGCGGTGGCCGGAAATCATGGAGGGAACGTCCCCATGGGGCTACGAACTGATCATGACTGGGTACCGGCTCCCTATCTTCCAGCCCCGCGAGAAGTACGTTGAGAGCGTCTGTACGTTCATCAACCTACAAGACGGCGTGAATACCTGGTCCGTGGAACCGACGCTGGCAGACGAGGCCACAGGTACCCTCCTGACGAGACAGGTGGTTTTGTTCCCTGACGGGCACTATGGGATATTTTCCGCGTTGAGGTTCTTCGGACTATTCGAGAACGACTGGTCTCAGGAGGGAAACACCATCGACTATAGCTTGGGTGGCGGAGAGAACACGCTGCACACTCAGGAGCCATTTACCATCAAGTACGCCCGAGATGAACCCTTTCCTGAGGAGCAATTCGAAGTGGATGTTCGAATTCCTACCTCCTGCGGCGAAGAGTGGCCACCACCGCCGTCAGGAAATTGAGCAAAGACCGGGCGTCCGATTTCTGAGTTTGGTCGGAACGGGATTTTGCAGCACACTGTTAATATCGAAAAACTGGTCTAGGAACTTAGAGAAGTGTTGTAAGCGATACGTTCTTCCTGAATCGACGATCGGTGCCACAACCGCGTTTATGAAAGGCTGGAACACTGCGACATTCCCCACGTCGAGTCTGCCATCAATAACGTAGGATTCCAACATCCCGTTAATGAACCAACGACCGCGTGTGAATTTGCTTGCGTCCAGAGAGTAGTGTCGAAACGAAAACGCCACGTTCGCGGGTAGCTCCTGGCCACCGAGAGCGCCGTTCAGGGTTTGCAGGAGCACCCGCGCAGGCTGCGTCGTTGGGAGAATGCGGCGGCTAAGAACGCATTCGTAATTGACCTGATTCGATTGGAAGTTCGCTATGTCGGTCGCAATGCCGTTGATGAGTGCGTCCGCTGCGTCCTTCTCCGGATCGGTCGTCCCCGCGTCTTCCACGACTTTCATGTAAAAGACCGACGCACACGGCTCGGCGTTTTGGATATTAACTAGCGTTTGTTGATAGACTTCACCAATCGGCATCTCAATGTCTTCCTTCTTTTCCGATCCGGGTCAATTCATTTGGATCGCCGCAGTTGTCACTCTACTACGTCACTCTGCTCGAAAGGCTAGCAGCTTTTTCGGACTAGCCAGTCGAGCTGAGCAAATCCAGGGTCCAGTTGCATTATCTAGACCACCCACGGACTTTTTGCCGCCTACGTCGCTGGGTGCTCACTCTATTGCTGGCTACTGCGCGAAACACTTCAAAGGCCGTTCCGATTGGCGTAGTAGGCGGAGAGAACTTCTTAGAAAGCACCGCGAACGAATACGATCCAGTCGAGTCCGCATCAACGTTGAGTGAAGTTTCGAAAGTATCCGTAAACGCTTTGACCTGTGTGTTGAGGAAAGTCTCGCTCCACAGGTTATCGTCTTGATCATTCTCGCTGAGACCTCCGAGGTACATCCCGCCGTTAAATCGGGCATCGACGGTATCTTGGCGGAGGTTGACGTACAAAGCGTTGTCGTTTGACATACCTCGCCCGGGTCTCCCTCCAACACCGGTCGCAACGAGCACCTGTCCTGGTCGGTTACTCCCCGGATGTCGTTTCCAAACGTTGAAGGATTCCACAAAAGAATCGCCAGAAAGTATGGCCTGTAGAGCAGCTTGCTGGTGAAGCAAAAGTGCATCGGCGATCGGCTGGGCTGAATCATTGAGTTCGGGGTCTACCGTTTCCTTGAGCCAGAAGCCAAAAGACCAGCTTCGATTATTCGTTGAGCAATTAGTTGAGGAGTAAAAGATATCGCCTACAGTCATCGC
>CBDVBC010000379.1:0-2483 GCA_965372125.1 Candidatus Hermodarchaeota archaeon
GAAGAACTGAAGACAACTATACTAACTACACTACTGGTTAAGAAGCCGATGCAATAGGGTGCTGAGACATTTACTCGAATATGGTATAACCCAGGATTCAACCCGGCTGTAACGACTTGACCTATGTAGTATCCCTGACCTTGGGGGTTAGCCGGGTAGGTGATGGAGTTGTTTTCATTTGTCAGCGTTACTGTAGCCATTGAAAAACTGCTTTCAGGTCCACTAGCTCCTACAACTGATGCATGAACTGTTACCTCTAATGGAATGCTCCGAGGAACTGTGAGCCCGGGTGAATAACTGACTGTAGCTGTAAGGTTTCCCCAAACCTCACAAGTATTGATACATTCTGTTATGCCTGGTAGATATGTAGGAGATCTCACAGTAAGGGTTAGATCTTGAGGTCCTATCGCTGCAGCGGAGTAGGGTACTGTTAATGTGATGTTCCATTGTCCCTCTGGGCTGGTTCCTGTGAAGGGTGTGTAGGTCTCGTTGAAGATAAAGGCGGATATGGTGAATGTTTCGGGAATAAGGTCCCATTTGGTTTCATTAACTGTAACCGTTATTTTTACTTGGTCGCCACCCCAAAGGGCACCTGTGGGATAAAGGATTGGAGTCAGACTAAGGGTAGGGTTGCCGTCGATATAGATCAGAAGATTGAGATGCACTGCCATCCGTAGGGCAAGGTCTGTGACAAAAGGCACCCAGCGCCCTTTTGGTTGGGATGAATCCTGAAAGAGCCCATTATAGTCTGTACAATTCCCTAGTAGGCTTCTGATGTTATCTTTGTTGATGAGGTCTAGAGATGAGGAGTAGAGTCCAAACTCAGCTAACAGGTAGAGGATGTCTGTAGCATAGAAGGTTGAGATGATACTTGAGGAGCTGGTAAGGAAGGAGGCAGCATAAGCGGCTAGCTTAGCGCCATCTAGTCCTGCCAAAGTCGGGTCAAGGTAAGAGTACGCCTGAAGGCCCAGCCAGGTATCAGCAAGATACCCATCCGCTGCCCGCCAACGTATAGGTAGGGGCAGAGTATGTATCGTGTCTTGGAAGTATTGGATTCCACTGCTATCCTGAAGGCACCCTTGGAGGTACAAGAGGGCTGCGGTTGCGTTTAGCAGGTCAGCTGGTTCGCCGCCCAACTTATTATGGGCGATGAGGCTCCAGCAGGTGCTGTCAAAGCGGAAGGTAAAATCACTTTCCCGACCCACATAAAGGTGGTGAAGTCCGAACATGCCGCGATAATCCTCGGCTAGTGTTTGACTGGATACTATCTCGCTGAGGACGATGTCAAGTCGGGATAGCCAAAGAGGGTCCTCTAGTTCCAGTATATCGATGAGCTCAGAGAAGGCAAGATGGTAGAGGGGGCCGAAGGTGTTGCTTTCAATTCCGCTTCGATCAGGAGTAGCAATATCAGAGTTGGTGGTGACGCTTGGAGGTTGTTGGTGCCAACTAAGGGAAGACCGAACGTTCTGCCAGCAGTTATCAAGATAGGCTAGGAACGCGGTTCTGTTGATGGCTGAGAGTCCACCTGCTTGATAGAGCGCAGAGATTATCCGCCACGCCGTGAGGAGGTCACCAAAGAATTGAGGTTCAGTTGCGCCGCCCCAACCTGTTGTGCAGTTAGCTAGATAACTGGCAAGACTGGTGGAGGTGTCGCCTAGACCCCCTGTTGCCATTAGTCCTTTGGTACCGTACCAGGTCTCGTCTGGTGAGTTGTGGAAGTCTTGGGTGGTGTCTCCGCGTCCCCAGCCTCCCTTGGGGTACTGCTGAGCAAGAAGATAGGCACGGCTGGTCGTTGTGTTATAGGCTGGCAGGGCTCCGAGTATTTGAAGCAGACGAAGTGCACAGCTCGTACCCAGTACCCATTCGTCATTATCAAATACAATGCGGGTATCGAAAACGTCAGATCCCGATGGGTCCTCACAAGCCTGAATGAAACCTAGGAGTGCCGTCTGGTTGATTACATATATAGTGCCCAGCGTGTTAAGGGCTTCAAGAGCATCAAAGCTACTGAGGAGGTCCGCCAAGAACCCAGCACCGGGATGGTCATAGAATCCACCGTATTCTGTGTGCGAGGGGTCAAGTTCCTGACAGGCGGCAATGTAGGCTTTGACCGCATCAACATCAATTTTCCCAAGCTGCCCAAGCACTGTCAGGGCCTCCACTGCAAATCGTGTTGCCTGAATCGTTGTGGTGGCCGCTCCTTGTTCTGTGAAGAAACCTCCCGAGGTTGGATCCTGACAACCTGCTAGATAGTCACCTACAGTGGAGGACTCCAGTTCACCGAGCTGGTTCATGGAAGCTAGGGTCAGTACTGCCATGCCAGTTGTGACAAGGCGGTCATTTCGTTGAGGGCTGGTCAGGTCTTCGAAGTAACCCAAGGTATTGTAGCAGTCGTTCAACAACCACGGACCAAAGGCTGAGATGTTCACATCCAGCCCAAGGGGCTGCACCAAATCAGCTACATAGTAGGTAAACACAATAGA
>CBDVBC010000380.1:0-2480 GCA_965372125.1 Candidatus Hermodarchaeota archaeon
TCGCAAATCCCAGCCCTGAAGCACTGAAAGCCAAGAGAGCTTCACCGGTGATGCTCTTCTCCGTCATCACACTGACCGTCTTCATAGTTGGGATTGGTCTCTTCCCTGAGTTCTTCCTTAGAGTGGCCGAGTTGGCTGCTCAAGCAGCACTAGCTCCAATTCCGTAATAATGGCCTCCTGTTCTGGGGGCCCTGTCTCCTCTTTTTTCAGTATCCAGTGGAGGTTGGGGTCTTCTTCAATGTCTACAGCGTGTCTTTCTATTACACTAATGGTATGGTAGCTTCTTACAGATCATACACTACCGACATCGCCTGCGCCTTGGACCCCCTCCAACTACTGATACATACCATCATCATAGCGGTGCCCGCCACTCTGATAGTCGTCTTTGTCTGGAGGCGCCTCAAGCGTCGGCGACGGGAGCAGGGGCAGAGCTAGGGGAAGATTGGGTTTAGTACTACTTCCAGATTATTCTGTCCCTTATCCTTCTTATCCCGGTGGGAAGCCGCTTCTGCTCCTTGAGGCTTGAGTCCGCCGTCAATTCGACGTCATCGTCAACGGCGATTCTCCTGAACCCCCAACAGGAAAAGATGGGCGACACGTCAAGGGTCTGGAGCGGGTTCCCCTCAAGCCAAAGACCGAACCCCCGTAGCCTCCGCAACCTCCGCAGCGGCTCAAGGTCGATGCTGGACAGCAGGTTATTGCGTAAATCCAAGTCTCTCAGTTCCTTGGAACTGCTCAGGGGTTCGAGGTCTATACTGGACAGCTGGTTGTTGTCCAGACTCAGAACACGCAGGTTTGTGAGGTAACGCAATGGTTCTAGGTCGATTACCTGTATATCGTTTCTGTGGAGGTTGAGTAGGGTGAGTTTGGGGTTGTGGCGCAGCAGCGTGAGGTCGGGGTTGGGCAGGGCGCAGTTGCTCAGGTCCAACCATTCTAGCTCGGGGGAGTTCCGGACCAGCCCGATGTGCGCCCCCCTGACGCCGCTGACGTCCAGCTTCTCTAGGCGCATCTGGGCGATGGGGGAGGGGTCCACGTGCTCGAAGGGGTTACCACCAATCACCAAATGTGTTAGCTTGGGGCATGAGAGGAGGGGGGAGAGGTCTAGGATCTTCAACTTATTCCATTTGAGGTTGAGAAAATTAAGTTCTTTGAGATGGGCAAGGGGAGTGAGGTCCAGCTCCCTGAGCTGAATGCTGCCCAAACTAATGTAGGTTATGCGGTGGCAGTTTGATAGAGGCGTGAGGTCGATGGAAACCACGTCGCGGGGACGATGGTAGAAGGGTGTGAATGCTGTAATACTGGTTCGTAACTCAAAGGTATGTTTTTCGCCCTTCGATGTTTCGTAGCTGAAGGTGGCACGTTCTTCTAGTCCTTCACTCATACCCCTTCCTTCTCTCCCAGCCCTATAAACCTCACCAAGCCCCGCCTTCGCCACCACCCGCTTCCCCTCCGCATCCTCTGGGTCTTGGGGCTTGTCCCCGTCTCTAGTCTTTTCTCCCACTTCTCCGCCCTCACTAGCTTTAGGCACGACTTCTACTCCTTTCTCCTTCCGCTTCTCCTCCACCCTCCTTATCGCCCTCGCAGCGATTATTCGGGCCTCTTCGTCCTTGTCCAGTAATTCCGAGTCCTCTTTCAACTCCCTTTCGTCCCTAGCCCCCTCATCTTCTGGGTTTGGTTTGGGGGCTTCTCCGAAGGCGTCCCTCATTCTTTGCATCGCGTCCCGTTCGTAGTCGAACCATGGGTCGCCCGTGTCCGCGTCCCTCGCCTCTTCCAGAGTCGGTTCCCTGTCGGGCGCTACCTCTTCACTTCCTTCCCCTTCCTCTGACTCCTTCGCTTCTGCCTTGGTCTTCTCCTTTGTCTCTTCTTCGCGGTCTTCTCGGAAACTCTCTAGCCCAGTCATGCCTTTCCTGTATCTTGTTGGTTATGTGTGTTCTCCACCAGATTGGGCCATTTGCTGTATCGATAACTTCGATGCCCGACTCTCTGAGCATTTTCCGGAGAACATCAGCTTTACTGAAATCCCTATCCTGTCTAAGCCGTTCACGTTCTGCTAACACGAATTCGACTAGTTGGCGGGTGTCAGAATCATGTACTGGTGCCAGCTCTTTTTCGTAGAGGTCACCGAAAAGAACTGTGCAAACACGTTCTAGGACTGATAATGCCCTGATTGCTAGCTGGCTACCTAGTCCGTGATACTTGTCAATTTTATGGTGCAGTCGATCAATGAAGCGAAGAAGATGGGCTATAGCTAGGGCAGTGTTGAAGTCGTCATTTAATGCTTTACGAAATTGTGCTTCAGCGGTCTTAATCGCCTTAGATATTAGGTTATCCTTTTGTTGAGCTGGCGTTTTTTTCTCGATGAAGAACCTGAGAGCTGCAACAGTATGTTTAATCCGTCTAATTTTCCCATAAGCTGCAGCTAAAAGTGTCTAGGTAAAGTCCAATTGTTTACAGTAATGAGTGGACAGGAGCGAAAGCCG
>CBDVBC010000381.1:0-2474 GCA_965372125.1 Candidatus Hermodarchaeota archaeon
TCTTCAGCGGAACCCTAAGGGAGGGTGACGAAATCTTTCTGCTGAACGCTAGGCGGACACTCCGTATCCGCAGGCTTGGGGTCCAGGAGCTGGACAGCCTCTTACCTGTTCCAGTGGTTCCTGCAGGTAACCTCTTTGCTCTGGTGCTACCTGAGATTCAGCCTGCAGGTGAAACCTTCGTCCACACAGAAAACAAGGACTTTCCACCCTTCGAGAAAATACGGTACGTCGCTGAGCCGGTTGTGAGCCGCAGCATCAAGCCAGCGAAGCACCAAGACCTCTCCAAGCTCGGCGACGTGGTACGCAAGTGGGTACTTGCTGACCCGACAGCTATCTTCCGGAGGGATGATGAATCTGGCGAGTTCGTCTTGAGTGGAATCGACCCATTGCAGATCGAAATACTTACAAAGCGCATTGCCGAGGAAATCGACATACAAATCGGGATACCTATCACCGTGTATCATGAAAGCCCCACGGCACCGGGCTTCCGGATTCGAACTAAGTGTCCGGAGGGATTGAACCGGATCGAGCTAGTCGTGGAGCCACTGGAGCCAGTGATAATCCAGCTCATCCGTGATGGCAAGCTTGATGATTACACTGATGATAGGATAGCCTCCAAGCTCCTCAGAGAACACGCTGGCTGGGACGCCAAGACCGGCCGCAACATATGGGGAGTCGAGGGCACCAGTATATTCCTCAACATGAGCCGTGGCGTGCAACGCCTTGACAGGATTAAACCCTACGTCTTGACAGCTTTCCGGGACTTCAGCGGGGCAAGCATCCTCGCCAAGGAACCAGCGATGGGCCTGAAGGTTACAATGTATGATGCTACCGTGCACGAGGATCCCGCTCACACCAAGGCAGGTCAAATCATGTTGATGACCTGGGCTGGACTAAACATCAGCTTCCTCAGCTCGAACCCCTGCCTCTACGAGCCCGTGCTCCGCATCGACGTCAAGACCCCTGAAGATACCATGGGCAGTGTCATAGGATACCTGACCCAGCATCGCGGCAAGGTTACGGGAACCGAGGTCAAGGGCGGAAACGCCTTCATCAGCGGTGAGCTACCTGCCTCCGAAGCCTCCCGGGGAATCGCAGACGAGCTCCGAAGCGCTACATCGGGCAGGGCAATCTTTGGTTACCAATTCGAGAAATATCAGAAGCTCCCAAAGAGCCTAGAATATGAGACTCTCATGAGGATTAGGAAGCGCAAGATTGATGATGGCAGGGACATGACGTTGGATCCGCCCACTATCGTCTCCTTCAAGGGGAGGATTTACCCGGAGTGGCAGTCCAAGCTGCCCCAGATCCGTGAGCACCTGAGGGCTATGTCGGGGAAGGCAATGATTCCTGAACTCTTCGTCAAGCTGACAGGAGGAGAATAACATCTTCCCCGGGAAAGGCGAAATAAACCCGTGATGGCGCACCGAAGCGCCATCCCCCCTTCTTTTTCTCTAGGAGTTACCGAATAAGTGGTTAGTTTTATAGGGTCAGGAGCGATTTCCCCGTGTTTTATTCGCCTTTTGACGATATTATCTGTAATTATCGGCGTTCAACGATTAACACCATCTAACAACGGTAAGCCTTAAATGCAATCTTTGTGCACGAACGCCAGAGAGGCACACGACAGGGATAATAGCGAACTATCAAAACGATATTACCTATTTCACCATTACATACCTAGAAAAAAAGCCGAATACCCGAAAAAGGAAGTATATGTATGGTTTCGCTCAATCCCCTGGAAATCGTCATTGCCGCCGCAGTGATGGGGATTTTAGCAGTCTTTTCCTACAAGAAAAAGGTTGTCTCCAAATCCGGATTAATAGCCGCCTTCATCCTAGGCTTTGGAATCTGGGTATTGACAACATGGGCCTGGTTCGCAGTCCTGCTCCTCTTCTTCCTGACAACAGCTCTATTCACCAAGGTCAAGTATAACAGGAAGCGCAGGTTCGGAGCAGCCCAGGAGAAAGGCGGAGCCCGAGACTGGGTTCACGTCCTCGCCAATGGCGGACTCCCACTCGTCTTCGTCATCATCTACTTCACGCTAGTCCATGTCTTATCACAACCAGCTTATGGAGGCATGGAGTTTGGCGCGGTTCCTTTTGTGGTCTCACCTATCTTCTTCTCAGCCTTCCTGGGAGCTGTTGCCACTGCAACCGCAGACACCCTGGCAACCGAGATCGGCATGTTGAACCCTACGCCTCCCCGTCTCATCACAAAGCCTTGGAGGTCAGTACCTCCCGGCACGTCAGGTGGAGTCTCTCTGATAGGATGGGTTGCCACAGCTGGAGGAACACTGATGATTGGCGGCATCGCAGCAGTGCTTGCATCACCATTCTGGTTGACCTTCGGCTTCAGCCCCCTATATGATCTGGGCGCCTTCGCACCCCTATCAATGATTTTCATCACCGTGGCTGGCGGCATCGCAGGGTGTACGACAGACAGCATCTTCGGCGCAACCATCCAAGGCATGT
>CBDVBC010000382.1:0-2467 GCA_965372125.1 Candidatus Hermodarchaeota archaeon
CTGTTTTTTACGCACACCGATGACCTTTGCACCCTCTTTAGCGAAAGCCACTGCTACAGGGAGCCCCATATTACCAATCCCCACAACATCAACTGTGACCTTTGATTCACGTAGGAGCTGCGTTACATCCTCTGCTGAGCGACCATATACTTTGACCACGGTCTACACCTCGTCTTGATACTTTGACCATAGCCAGAAACCCCTACTCTTAAGATTTATTGTTCAACTCAACACAGTGAGCGGCATCGAACTAGCGATGAGACTCTGCTCTCGATTTTGAACCTAGATATTATCAGTCAGAAAAGCGAAAATTTTGTGAACCACTTCATCCAAGTGATTGTGGTAGAAATGATCAGCTCCTTTGATAATTCGGAGGAATTTCTTGCGTATCTGCAATTGAGCATGAATGGCTTCTGCTTCAGCTAAAGGAACTGCCATATCATCGCTTCCATGAA
The DNA here is from genome assembly GCA_965372125.1 of Candidatus Hermodarchaeota archaeon. GTDB lineage: Archaea > Asgardarchaeota > Hermodarchaeia > Hermodarchaeales > Hermodarchaeaceae > YT-063. The sequence continues at coordinate 456 of CBDVBC010000382.1, forward strand.
TGATATATGTAGGGCAACTGATGTACCGGAGAGCTTCGGTAACTAGGGTTGGATCGGCTTTATCGAGGCGGATTGGGGCGCTGAGAGTGACAAGAGCGGCTGGGCTCATATGGAAGGCCGCAGCAATAGCGATACTCCCTCCGAAGCTATACCCGATGAGGATGACACGAGAATCATCAATGTGAGGATGTTGACTGAGAAAACCCATAGCAGCAACAGCATCTTGAACTTCACCAACTCCGTTGCCATAAGTGCCTTGACTGCGACCCACCCCCCGAAAGTTAAAACGGAGAACATTATAACCACTAGTCCCAGCAACTTCAGTGATTGCGCGTCCGCGTTCGTCATCCATGGATCCTCCGAAAAGAGGGTGAGGATGACAGAAGGCTATGCCGGGTTGCCCAGCCGTGCCAACTAGGTGGAGAATTCCCTCCAACTGGATTTCGCCACTAGTAAATGTGACACTTTGCTCCTCAATCTTTGTATACGATTCTATGTTATCAGTCATCAGAAATTTCCTCGCCTGATACTGTATGGATGTTTGGGGCAACCATGAAAACGACATCAACTGGTGAGAACCCAAGGCGCTCATAAAAGGCTCGAGTAGCTTCGGTCGCTGTTACTGATAGTGAAGGGGCGCCTTCTTGAGAGAACATGCGTGCAATAACCCTCATAAGAGTAGTACCAATACCTTTCCTCTGAAAGTCGGGATGAACAGAAAGTTGGTGAACTAGAGCTCGTGAACCGTCCCAAATCCCTCGAGCTATTCCCACGATTTGGTTGTTTGCTTCTGCCACTAGAAAGAAGGCTCCAGGAGTTCTACTTACTCGAATAAGTGGCTTTGGCCCGTCGACGGAAGGAAAGTTCAGTTGGCCGTTGATTCTGAGAATTTCGATAACTGCCTCAAGGTCGGTGAAGACAAAAGAACGAATACGAAGCGATGATGAGAACATTTACACATCTCTCAGTGGAGAAAGCGATGTCTAAAAAATCGAAGTTGAACCACCTTTAAAAACCTGCGGAGACCCCTGAGAGAACTAGCAACCTGATTGGTGAAGCGAGAATAATGTCTAGTACCACTATCTTAGAAGCAGAAAATCTTCACCGCGTCTACGAAATGGGTAGCATCGAAGTAGGCGCGTTACGCGGTATAGACCTACAAGTTGGTCACGGCGAATTTGTCGTTATTCTCGGAGTCTCAGGAAGTGGTAAGTCAACACTATTACATCTGCTCGGTGGCCTAGACCGACCAACAGAAGGGCGGGTCTTCATCGAGGGGGAGGACTTGTCAGAACTCAGCGACAATCAACTAGCCGATATAAGGCTCCACAAGGTTGGTTTCGTCTTTCAATTCTTTAATCTCATGCCACAATTAACTGCACAGGCTAACTTGGAACTCCCTCTTTTCCTAGCAGATATCCCTGCTAAGGAGGTGCAGGCAAGGGGTTCAGAGCTTCTTTCACTGGTGGGTCTTTCTGATAGGCGTGATCATCGCCCTACTGAGCTGAGTGGTGGTGAGCAGCAGCGCATAGCCATTGCCCGGGCCCTTGCTAACCAACCGAAAATTGTGTTAGCTGATGAACCGACAGGGAACCTGGATACAGCGACAGGTGCTGATATTATTCGATTGTTACGGGAGGTCAACGAAAAACAGCAACAAACAGTTATTGTTGTGTGCCATGACCAGAGGTTGGCGTCTGTTGCAGACCGAGTTATAGAGATGCGAGACGGGCAATTCGTCAGTGAGAGGTTAGGTAAAGGAGGAGAGAAGTAACTTTGAAAGCAAGGCGAATACTTGGGCTAGCTTGGACAAATATGAAGCGCCGGAAATTCCGCACAAGTTTGACAGCTTTAGGCATTATCATTGGAATCATGGCTACAGTTTCAATCTCGGCGCTAGGCACTGGCTTTCGCGAAGAGGTTAGTAGAAGATTACTGGAAGGATTCGAACCAGACATAATCAGCGTGTTACCAGCTAGTGATCTTTTCACCTCTTGGGGCTTTGATTATCT
>CBDVBC010000383.1:0-2462 GCA_965372125.1 Candidatus Hermodarchaeota archaeon
AACGGTGGCATCATTGGCACAATACTATTGCTTCTCGAGTATGCCCGTAAGGGCTCATTAATCGTTTTGGAGGAAATCCCTCATCCTCAAGAAAACAACCTCAACGACTGGTTAAAGATGTACATCACTACCGGTTTTGTTGTGACGACAATACCTGAAAACACTGAAGCAGTGTTGAAGATGTTTCAAGAACACGGATTCGCCGCTTCTAGTATAGGTAGGATAAATGATGATCTGAAGCTTCGGCTTAAATTCGGCAGCGAGGAGGAGACGGTTTTTGATTTCACCCAGGAATCCATTGTGGCCCCACCGAAACCGCCCCAAATCCGTAGCCTTCCTTCGGAGAACCGCACAGATAGTGCTGACTCTATGCTAAAATAGGAGGAACTTCTTCTTATTATAGAGGAAGGTGAACTAAAATGGCTAGCCGAGATTACACTGCAGAGGCCTTAGCTCTCGCATCTAATTTGAAGAGCATCATCAAAGATATTGTTACTGACCTTCAAGCCAAGGAGGCAACCATAGAACAGTTGAAGGCAACAATAGAACAGCAGAAGACAACAATCAGCGAGCTGAAAGGGGAGACATCAGGTGTTGATGATTTGAGGAGCCAGAACAAGGCTCTCCAAGGCGAGCTTGATGCTATTCGAGGGCAGCTGGAAAAAATGTCTGAAACCTACCGAGAACTTGTATCGGTCGACGAGGGGATAGAAATCCCCATTCAGGAGTTGCTTGCTATCTATCTATCCCTCCTCGAGGAAGTCTTTGGCGCACAGCCACACGCTAAGGCGCTGTTTATGTTGCATGGCCAAAAAACGGAGATGAGCCGAATTGACATAGTCAAAGCAGCTGGTCATGAAGCTGCGGCAATCCGGAAGGCCCTGGGAGACTTGGCACGGGCAGGTCTAATTGAATATGATGTTGAGCGGGATACAGCGCGGCTTGTGAAGCGGATTTACCGTTGACCAGCTCTTACGATGTATGAAATTGTACTGCATCTTAAGCTAGGATGTTCGATCCTGAAATGCGTGAAGATATACAAGAGAGATTGCTAAAGGCAGGTCGAATAGCTGCTCAAAGCATAGACTTCACTTGTCTTGAAGTTAAGGCTCATGCTTCACTACTGGAGATAGCGGAGGCTGGCGAGCGAAAAATCTTCGAGTTGGGAGGCAAACCAGCCTTTCCCATTAACATATCTGTAAACCACCACGCCGCTCACTACGCACCCAGTTATGGGGATTCAACTGTGGTTCCTGAGCAAGCATTGGTCAAGATAGACCTAGGTGTACATGTTGACGGCTACATCGCTGATACTGCTTGTACTGTTATTATTGGTGGTAATGCAGAAATGGAGCGGCTTCTGGAGGCGGCAGAGGCGGGATTACAGGCAGCGATTGAAACGGTGCGTTCCGGAATTCGCGTTTGGGAAGTTTCTAAGGAAATCAACAAGGTAATTCGTAGCTTCGATGTACGACCCATTGAGAACCTAACTGGACATTCTATTGCGCGATTCAATCTTCATGCGGGGATATCAGTTCCTGCGATAGCTCCTGCCTCAGAGCGGGTTCTGTCACCAAGGCTAAAGGAAGACATGGTGATAGCTATCGAACCCTTCACCACCTACAGCCCCACCCCACGAATCGCTAATATTGGAGAAGCTCAAATTTTTGGATTTGCTCAACGCCAGAATCCTAGTAATCCGATGCTACGCCGTCTTTTCAGTAAAATGAAGTTGAATTATGCACAACTTCCTTTCGCCTCTCGCTGGCTAGCTAAACTCGTTCCACCTACAGAAATCAATGGTACTCTTTCATCTCTCCTAGAGGAACGGTGCATCCTCGGTTATGCAGTTCTTGGATTGCCTGACGGAAGCTTCATAGCCCAAGCTGAACACACCCTCATTGTTACTAGTGACGGCTGTACTGTCACCACACAATCGCAGCAAAATGGATAGAGAGGAAAATGGAGTATATTGAACTGCTCCGGGACATAATAGCCTTTGATACAGTTAATAATCGCATAAAGGGACAGCGTCCCACGCGTGATTGTCCTGATTATCTTCTAAATCACCTCACTGCATCTAATCTTACTACAGAGATTATCGAGCAGAATGGCTACTACTCTATACTTGGCATTCTAGGAAAAGGTCGCCCCATCACCTGTTTCATAGCCCATTACGATGTTGTACCCATTGGTCCAGGGTGGAACAGCGATCCCTTTGAGCTGACCATCCGAGAAGGGATGGGTTATGGGCGTGGGAGCGCTGATGATAAAGGAAACGTTGTTGCGCTACTACTTACAGCAAAGGCACTCGCTCCGCGTCCACCCTCAGGAACTGTTGTATTTGCTATGACTGGTGACGAGGAACTTGGTGGTAACAACGGTGCAGCAGCTGTAAGGCAGCGGCTTGAGCAGATGGATAGTTTTCCCGACTACCTAGTAACTGCTGATGGTTTGGGTAT
>CBDVBC010000384.1:0-2457 GCA_965372125.1 Candidatus Hermodarchaeota archaeon
CATCATCTATTAAGATAGGGTCATGGGGAATTCCCTGCTTCACTGGAATCCTGTAACCACTGTCTGTATGGGTCTGCCTCCACTCTAGGAGGTGCTTTGTGGTGTTCTGGAAGGGATATCCTCCATCCCAGGAAAATGGCTCCCCTAGCTTGTCTTGTTCATATTCTGGGTTTACCGAATTTTCGGAGAATCGTTGGGTGTTGTACTGGTTCTCAATGGGTACAGCTAGAACCGCTGCATAGGCCTCTGCGATAGGTGGGATACCTTCAGTATGAGCGCTCAGCGCCTGTCCGGATGGTAACGCCACCAGTAACGAACATACTAACAAAAGAAGCATTAAGGGTCCAGTGTTTCCTGTCTTCTGTGAATATAGCATGGTAGTCCTCCCGAGTTTTCTTCACAATGGGTAGATGATTCAACCCAGACACCACTATCCAAGCTTGGATTACCATTACATCTCCCATTGCTTACAGTGTTCTCTTTATTGTCTTTTAAAATATTGGTTTCAGGCATCGCCCATCAGTGTTTACACGGTACCGTGAATCTTCCACACTACGAGTTGCAGGTGTGGTACTGGGCTGGCTGGTCCTACGCCGCCGAAGACAAGGAAATCAGTGATGGCGGAATATCCTGCAACAGTAATCTCTTGTTGCTACAATTCTAAAGCTCTCCCTGCTGATAACCTTCTCTTGTATGTGATTTGAAGGTTTTTTAAGAAGAACCGCCCTTTGTATAGGTGTCCCACACTTACGGGAGGGTTAGCAATGCCTAAATCTCTTTCGATATTGATTACAATAATTTTAGTGGTACCATTTGCCAGTTTGGCAACACCATTTCCGATGGTGAGTCACGGCTCTTTAGAACCTCTACCCTTTCAGGCTTCTCTTCACCAGCCATCCTCAAAGTGGAACGAAACCTATGGGTGGACGAGTTATGACCATGGTTACTCCCTCGTTGAATGCAGCGGCGGTGGCTTTGCCATCGCAGGATACACCGCCAGTTACGGCGCAGGTTCTAGCGATGCCTATCTGATTCGCACTGACCAAAACGGTGTCATGCTCTGGAACCAAACCTACGGTAGTACTGGTACTGAATACGCGTGGTCCGTTGTGGAATGCACTGGTGGTGGCTTTGCCATTGCTGGCTCAACTAGTGGGTTTGGCGCCACCAATTTGGGTGTTTGGTTGATTCGCACTGACGCGTCAGGTAATCACCTTTGGAATCAAACATTCAGTGGCTCCGCAGCTGACCATGGACGGGCTGTCGTTGAATGCAGTGACGGGGGTTTCGCAGTCGTAGGGTACACCTACAGTTTCATTACAGGCTTTAGTGCAAATGATTTGTGGCTCATCCGTACAGATTCCTCTGGTAACCATCAGTGGAACCACACCTTCGGTGGCACAGGCTACGATGAAGGTTACGCCCTAGTTGAGACGAGCGGCGGCTTTGTCATCACAGGTAATACCAATAGCTTCGGTTCTGGTATGGCAGATCTCTGGGTGCTAGGGGTGGATCAAAACGGATTACTTCTTTGGAATTACACCAGCGGAGGCTCCAACGTTGAGTACGGTCGGTCTGTGATCGAGTGCAGCAGCGGAGGCTTTGCTGTAGCAGGGACAACAGGTAGCTTCAACACAGGCCATGATATTTGGTTTGTCAGGTTGGACACCAATGGGAATCACCTCTGGACTCAACGATACGGAACCACTACTGACGATGAGTACGGTAGGGCAGTGGTCGAGGTGAGCAGCGGTGGCTTCGCTCTCGCTGGTTACACCGATGGGATGGGAGCTGGTGGCAACGATGCTTGGCTAGTACGCACCGACATCAGCGGCAACGCCCTATGGCACCAGACCTTTGGTGGCCCCGACGACGACTACGGATACGCTATGGTCGAGTACAGCGGCGGTGGTTTTGCCATTGCCGGCTCCTCCGACATCTACACAGCCGGAACGAATCCTCCTGATGTCTGGCTCCTATGGACCCCTGACACCGCACCCACTACTACAATTCCAACGACCACAGCCACATCACCGCCAATACCTGGCTTCCCCGATCTAGCCATCGCCCTCGGCATGGTTGGTGCACTAGGACTGGGTCTAGTCCGCCGTCGCCAACGACGAAGGAAGCAATAATGTCTCGCTTCCTTACCCTCTTTTTTTTTACAGCTCTTTTGCTTCATGGGCGGCTTGTAGAAGACAATGTTTGACGGAGGGTGAGGTAGAGTTGCCTTTAAAACAATCCAATCTTGCCCCTCTGAGTACAAAGATAGGGCAGGTTGAGGTGAAGACCAGTAGAAGAACCGTCCCCTCACCCACCCCGCTCCACCGGACAACCCATACCAATGACCCTGCACCGAGGTAATACAAGGAGTTAAAATAGGGTTTTGCAGATACCTATGTGTCGCCGCCAGTTGGGCGGAGACCCTAAACGCCTGGCTGAGGCGGGAGGTTACAA
>CBDVBC010000385.1:0-2445 GCA_965372125.1 Candidatus Hermodarchaeota archaeon
GGACGATAAGAATGTGTATCTTACACGTCTAGGTTTACACTATGTGGAAGAGCAATTCATTGAGCTGCTAATCACTGCGGATTCCGGCGTGAAACGATAAGGTGAAAGACTTTGGAGTCGAGATGAATAGATGCTAATTGGGAAGGATGCAACAGGTAATTCAGTAGAAATTCCCTCTGAGACGTTGGCAACAGCAGGAACAGCTATTCTCGCAATGCGGGGTGCGGGGAAGAGCTGGTTAAATGCGGTTCTAGCGGAGGGGCTCGCAAAAGCGAGAATTCCATTTGTCATTGTTGATCCTGAGGGTGAGTACTGGACGTTGCGGGCCAAGTTTTCAAGTATTGTGGTAGTTGGGGGAACACACGCGGATATTCCACTAGAGCCGGAGCTTGCTACTATCTTGGCACAAGAAGCTTTAGAAGAGAGACTAGAGCTAGTGTTAGACTTAAGTGATATGCGTAGAAAGGAGCAGCTTCGATTTCTGTTCCGATTTTTGAGTGAATTGTTCTTTCAGGAGACGGAATTACGGATACCATTTTGGGTGAGTTTTGAAGAAGCGGATTTGTGGGTGCCACAGTCAGGGAACCCATCATGTAAGACTGCAGTGTTAGATATCTGCCAGCGGGGAAGGAAGCGCGGTCTAGGCTTTGCGTTAGTGAGTCAAAGACCTGCAACGATTGATAAAACCGCATTAAGTCAGGCGGAGTTCCGGTTTTTCAAGCGATTTCAGCAACCTCACGATTTGCGGGCAGTAGGAGAGAATTTGGGACCCTTCGCTGATCGTATCAAGAGCTTGCCTTCTCTTGCTGCTTCAGATGCTCTACTTTATGCACCGACATTATCGAGTACCCCTATTCAGTTTCGAGTAGCCTCTCGGGTGTCACCGCATGGAGGTGCGACACCAGAGCAGGTTGTTTTAATTAAACCTTCAACAACTATTCTGGAACTTCGTAAGAAATTTGAGAAGTTGCTAGTGAAAAGCCAGAAGGAACAAAGTGTTGTGGAACAGCTTCAGCGGCATATTCAAGAACTTGAGCAAGAACTGACACTCAAAGAAGAAGAATTGACTAAAACGCAATTGGCAGGTGATGTAGCTGATATTCTAACCGCCTCTGGGCGAAGAATATCGACAGACGATATAAGCGTCAATGAGAGAGCAATCGACACAACTCCGAGGGCTTCAATTATTAGGGTGACGTTACCTGGAAATGAGGGCTCAAGATTAACTAGTTTAATAGGGAACGAATCGGCTGTATTAATTGGTGCGGTTGGTGTTGATCTACATTCGGGACTTGTTACGGGTAATGAGCTAGCGAATCTGCTGTTGAATCGTTTGGAACCGGGTGAGCGGGTGGTGTTTCTAGCTCTAAAAAGATACAATAAGCTTCTATCCGTGAAGGAGATTTCGCGGCTAATCGGGTTTAGTGTGAGCAAGACCCGGCGAATCGTGGCGCAGCTGTTACGTAAAGGTCTAATAATATCAGCTGGGCGGGAACGACGGGGACAACTGTATGTTCATCATTGGGAAGCGCAAAGTGAAGCAACATGACAATCTTAACTATTGCAGGACTATTAAATGAAGAGAGTGGTTTTCATGTCGGGTGAACGGGTATGCTTTGTGTGTCAAACGCGAATCGCGGATAACGAAACAACACGACGATTTGAACGGGAGGAGCGAACGATTACTGTTCATCTCGAATGTCTGCAACTACTAGGCGACCTCTTGAAAGCTAGCTTGGAAGACAGCGAGACACTAGAGAAAATCGGCGTTCAAACAGTTCGTGACAAAATACTGGCTTTAGTACAGCGTGATACGGATGGTCGATTCACAATAGCATCAGAGCAAGTCTATAAACTAGCTGCTCGGGAAGCGATAGCCACGGTTCTCTACATTGAAGCACGACCCCTGTCCTCACAGGAGCTTTACACCTTTCTCATGAGGTGCTACAAGAAGGTTCCACCAAAGAGCATTAGTATATATCTTACAGCACGTGATCCAAAAACTAGTATTCGACTCTATTTACGACGAACCAATGGAGAATACGAGTTGAATACCGCTGGCAAACGCTGGTTTGAAACCCGTGTTGCTCCAAAAATTCTTAGAGATTGAAACGACAACATCAAATATTGATGGTGATGGGAATGGAAAGAGTTGAATACTGTTTTATTTGCAGAGAGGAAATATCAAAACGGGAGGATGCTGAACTCTTCGAAGAAGGAGGGAGAACCCTAGTTGTTCACAAAGCCTGCACATCTGTCTTTCGTAAATTGGTGACTTGGACAATTAGAAATGATGGAGAGCTAAAAGTCGGGGTTCATCGTCCGAATTCATTCATCGAATTTCTACAAGAAAAGAAACCCAAAACAGAATCAGAAATACTTGCCTGCCTTGCATTTTTCCTTGAGCAGCAGGTAGGAAAGCGATTGGAGTTAACCGTTGGAGAT
>CBDVBC010000386.1:0-2415 GCA_965372125.1 Candidatus Hermodarchaeota archaeon
CGCTCTCAGTTATCTACGTGACTTCTGTAAAGGTGTGGCTGACGATAAACCAGTTTTCTTTGTAGACAGTTATCAACCACAGGTAAACTTTGAGAAAGTCTTTGGACGTAGAGTAGAGAAAGTGTCTTGGGGACTTCATGGCGGTTCTCTTGGAACAGATAAACAACAACTAGTGATATGTGATACTGCTCACTGGGGTGCGTATAATATTCGTCGAGACGAGAAGCTTAGAAGCAGAGTTGAAAGCTTTATCCAAGACTTGTTGAAAACTTTTCCACCTGAAACGGTTCTAGTCGTGACTACGAACAAGAGAATGGCAAAAAACGTTTCTCACTGGGGACTACCTAAAGAGGTTCGAATTACTTGGAATCGAAGCGATTGGATGAGAGGTGTTACAGTTGAAAACCGCCGAATAATGGTTTGTGTTGGCGGACCATATTTGCCGAAGAAGGCCTATGTTGGTGCTGCAAGTTCCTTTGATTTCAAAGCTTTTGTGAAAAAAATTGGAGAACAAAAGGATAAGACGCAAATTGCTAAGATATTAAGAATCGACGATACTCGTGGCGAGTTCATAAACGTTATTGCGAGAGTGAAAGATCCGAGAGCCGAGGAGAGAAGTGTAACTGATACAGCAGACAGTACAAAAACTCATAACGGTCTGAAACCGCTTTCAGCTAAAAAAAGGTTGATGAGAGTGGCCATTTTGAGGCGACCACCCGTTTCCAGTTGATTCATTCGGATTGATGTTATGGAAATGGAGGGATTATCTGGTTCTTCATCAACAAATCGGTTGTCGCCTTCGAACGTCTGATGATTGCCTCAGCACTTGCTCTAATAGCGTCTCTGCTCAGCTTTTTCCGTGCAATGCCTTGCTCAATCGCTTTCATGCCGACCAACACCGCCTCTTCAATGTACATATCAGTTGCTTCCATCGTCGGGATGATGTAGTCCTCGTTTATTCCTTCTTTCTCGGCGTAATTTGCTATAGCGTATGCGGCGGTGATGCACATCTCATCGGTGATGGTTTCCGCTGAAACGTCTAAAGCACCCCTAAAGACCGCTGGAAAACCGAGGGAGTTATTGACCTGATTCACGAAGTCCGATCGTCCAGTAGCCATAATTCTAGCGCCAGCCTCTTTTGCCTCCCACGGCCAGATTTCTGGCACAGGATTAGCACATGCGAAGACGATGGAGTCATCAGCCATATCTGCGACCCACTCTTTCTTTATGACGCCGGGACCTGATTGCGATAGGGCGATGCAAACATCTGCTCCCTTCATCGCTTCGGCTATGCCACCTATCTTTCCCGAGGAATTCGTCTTTTGACACATCTCCCACTTCTTGGGGTCATATCGGACAGCGCCTTCCTGAAGATCGTCTCGGCTTTGATGGAGAGTTCCACGACTGTCAACCATGATCATGTTTCTAAGTTTCGCTCCTGCTTTAGCGAAGTACTTGGCCACATTGATGTTCGCGGCTCCTGCACCCACCATCGCGATTGAGACTTCGCCTATTTTCTTGTTCACGACCTTAAGGGCGTTGATCAAGCCCGCCAATGTTACTAAGGCTGTTCCCTGTTGGTCATCGTGCCAGACCGGCACATCCAACTCCTTTCGTAATCGGTCAAGTATGTAGTAGCACTTTGGCTTCTCGAAGTCCTCTAAGTTTATTCCACCGAATGTTGGACTTATCCACTTGACAACGTTGATAATCTCCTCCGGGTCCTTTGTTCCCAAGCAGATGGGGAAGGCATCGACACCGCCTAGCCATTTGAAGAGCAGAGCTTTGCCTTCCATTACTGGCATCGCTGCTTCGGGACCGATGTTCCCCAACCCGAGCACCCTTGTTCCATCCGTGACGACGGCGACGAAATTCCATTTGTTTGTATGTTCATACACTTTATTCTTATCCCGATAAATATCCATACAGGGTTCAGCTACACCAGGGGTGTACCACACGGAGAAGTCCTGAAAAGACGTGATAGGCGTCTTAATGCCCACCTCAAGCTTTCCTCGATAGAACGGATGGTACTTCATTGCAATCGCTTTAGGCTCTTCAGCTTTAGCTATAAGTTCTTTCACGCTCAATTTTTTAGACATAGTATATCTTCCTTTTGTTTCTTGATTACTAAACACTTGAACATTTAAATTCTCCTAAATCTAGACCTTCCTTGAAGGAACAAGTAATGATGTAGAACCAGCATCCAGTACACATGATTTTCGGAAGGACATATTTTTATGTCTGATAGCTTTTGTGTCCTGTGGACTCATTTTTTTATGGCTTTATTTGTTATACAACGGTGTTCGATGTTTGTTTTTCGGTCAGGTCAGGTTTGCTAGATAAAACCAGTATTAAATAACCTACGAGAGTTAATATCCAACCGATTTCGCGAAAAGGGTAATCTATTCTCATTAC
>CBDVBC010000387.1:0-2403 GCA_965372125.1 Candidatus Hermodarchaeota archaeon
GGAGTGACGGCGACCAATGGTTGGGTAGCTTTGGCGAGACTGGTGACCAGGCGGTGGCCGGCGATTGGGATGGGCTGTGATAGCCTTGTAGGGAAGTCGTGCAAAAGTGGAACGGTATCAGGAGAGCTGGTAGTGAAAGTCAGCGCCGACAGCTAGGCAACCCGGGCTACGCCTAGCGCTAAACCTGCGCCAACCCGGTGCAGGCAGCTAGGCAACGCCCGCAGCTTGCCTTGCGGTCCGCGGCCGCGTTCGCCAAGCAGCGCCGCCCAACTTGACTCCCGAACCCTGATGTGCCTAACGGACGGAGCGCAGATGCTGCCCTTACGGTGGTTCAAGTGCGGGCCTCCTGCAGCCACCTATCCTTCCAAACTGTTCCCCCATAGAGGACTTTCCTAGTGGAACACAAAGCCTGCCTCGATGAGCTATGAGAGATATCTGCTGGCATTGGTGCTACACAATTCGATGAATTGTTGAGGTCCTGATCATGACCCCGAAGGGGGTCAAGTATTTATGGCAGTGACGCCCATTGGGCCCAAGGCTGAACAACTACTCAACGGCGTCCTTAGACAATGGGTCGAACTCGGTGACTTTTTTGACCGTTTCCTCCAGCATGCGTACGAAGTCCGGATGGCTACTTGCCTTATTGGCCAAAGAGCTTCGGAACTCGTTTATCCCCATACCCAGCTCTGAGCAATACCATTGTAGGATCTCCTTGCCTGGAAAAGTCGCCTTCCAGTTGTTGTTAGTGGACTTCAGCTCAGAAAGAAGGTGATTCTCGATTTGCGACCAGCGCTGTTCAAATTCGTCCTTGCTGAGTAATGTGCCTAGTCTCTTGCTAAGTGTCTCAACATCACGCCACAACGCTTCCTTGGTATTCCACGCTCCCTCTCTCACGCGGGCTTTTCGGATATGCCCGATGCCTCTCTCCAGTTCATAGCGAAGCTTCATGGCAACAACTGTGTGAAGATTATGCTCAGCCACGAAAAAGAACTTGTTCTCTACTTGCTCGCTACTGATGTTCCCAGCAACCGCGCCCCCAAGTTCTCGCGATACCTCGGCTATAAGTTCAGAATGATGTAGAATTAGATTCTCTAGTTCATGGGCAGGCCAAATATGTGGTATGATCACGGAATTAAAGAGTGCCAAGCAAGTTGTTGATGAGATAGTCGAGGGAGCCCTCAAGATTCTGAAAGAGACGCTTCCAACCGAGGTTATCACCGGCTCAATGGCAGAGTAGAAAAAGGTAGTTTCACGGTTAAATGCTTTTAAGAGAGGCAAGGGGGTAAAAATGACGACCAAGGTTAAAAAAGCTTATAGCTTAGTCCCATCACAAAACCAAAGCTTGTTGGATTGGAAGAAGCAGGGCAAGAAAGCGATCGGCGTGTTTTGCCACAACATCCCTCGAGAAATGATTTACGCTGCTGGCATTCTACCGATCAGGCTTTTGGGGAACACCGAGCCTCTCCAAAAGGCAGCGGATCGCTTTCGCTATTGTTGCTACTATTCCAGGAGCACCTTCGAGATGGCTCTAAGAGGAGACCTTGATGCACTGGATGGGCTTTGCATGATAGACATGTGTGACACACAACGCTATGGGTTCGGTTTCTGGCAGAAATATCTCACCAAGTTCCCATATATTTACTTTTTTATTCCCATCCTCTACACCAGAGCAACAGGGGCACTGCAATTCTATATGGTGGAGCTGGATTATTTTAAGAGATCACTAGAGGAACTTTCGGGCAATGAAATTACTAACCAATCGCTCGCAGAAGCGATAGAACTTTATAACAAGAACAGGGCACTGCTCAAGGAGATATACGATTTGAGAGGTAAAGGGGTTCTTTCTGGGCTTGAAGTGGCAGAAGCAGCTCTTTCGAGCACCCAGATGCCACCAGAGAAAAATAATAGGCTCCTATCCAGCCTTGTAGAGGAGGCAAAAAACCGGAATAACCCCCCTTTTAATGGTCCAAGGCTGCACCTCTCCGGTAGCCTTATGCCTAACCTCGATTTTTTCAAGCTGGTGGAGGATTGTGGAGGAATGGTTGTTTCCGACGACCTTTGCATTGGAAGCAGGTATTTCTGGGAGCCGATATATACCTCCCTGGATCCCTACGAAGCCATTGCTACCTGTTATTCAGTAGACCAGAAAATCATGTGCCCTTCAATGCAGAACCCGGAGAGTTCCGAAATAAGGGTTGCCTTCATTACTGAGTTGATGAGGAGGTATAATGCTGACGCTGTTTGCTTCGTAAATCAAATGTACTGTGGATCTCATTTTATGGATTATCCTTACGTTAGCAATGCATTGAAGGAGAAGGAGATACCGACTCTGCTCATTGAGATGGAGCAGGAGGTCGCCCCAGCTGCCGTGAAAACGAGGGTGGAGGCATTTCTCGAAATGCT
>CBDVBC010000388.1:0-2394 GCA_965372125.1 Candidatus Hermodarchaeota archaeon
AGACTACTGTTTTTGTCAGATATGTTCCAAGACGATATTCGTAATGCCTTGTATGCAATAATAACCTAATCCCTATAATATAAAATATTTTATTATCGAATAAATAATTAGAAATACTTAAGTATGTCTAATAATAGAGGCTCGGTCAATCCCCCCTCAGCTTCAAACTAGAAGCGCTGAATACCGACAAAAAATAGGGGTTGTTAGTGTGACTGGACCCACAAGAGAAAACCGCGATCGAAAGGAATTAATAAAACAAATAATTGAGCAGCTTCACAAAGGGTCGAGCGTTGAAGAGGTCAAAGCCCAATTCCGTGAAGTCCTGAGCGAAACTACACCAACCGAAATCGCCCAGATTGAAGAGGAGCTCATTGAGGAGGGCATGGCAGCAGGGGAAATCCAACGGCTCTGCGACGTTCATCTAGCTGTCTTTCAGGAATCCTTGGAACAGGCTAAACCGGATGTACCCGCCGCGCACCCGATTCACATCTTGTTAGGTGAGCATACGCTGGTGCTCCAGTTTGCCAACGAGTTACGCACGGTTGTAAAGAAGTTCAGTAAGGCAAAGGATTTCAAGGCAGCCAAGGCCCCACTGAAGCAGCTGGATTTCCTTGTGAAGCAGTTCAAAGGTTCGCAAAGTCACTATCTGCGTGAGGAGAATGTGCTGTTCCCTTATCTTGAGAAACATGGTATCACCCAGCCCCCTGCAATAATGTGGAAAGAGCATGACAAGATCCGGGAGCTGGAGAAGGACCTATACACACTCGTTGAGGCCCGTGACCAGCTAGGATTCAAAGAGTTCACGCAGAAACTTAGCCCCTTGGCACTCGCCTTGGCTGAAATGTTATCAAGCCATTTTCAAAAGGAAAATAGTATTCTCTTCCCCACCGCGCTCAAGGTCATTAAACCGGAGGAATGGCCCGTGATACGCGGCCAATTCGATGAAATCGGCTATTGTCCATTTACCCCCAAGCCACCAAGCATCGAAGCGCCAGCAGCAGGAGTGGCTGCTCCAACGTCTGGCGGCGAAGGGTTAATCCCCTTTGAGACTGGGTCACTATCACAGGTCGAGCTTGAAGCAGTGCTGGACTCGCTGCCCGTAGATATCACTTTCGTCGACAAGGAGGACACGGTGCGATACTTCAACCAGCCAAAGGATCGCTTCTTCGTCCGAACCAAGGCCGTTATTGGTCGAAACGTGCAAGCCTGCCACCCCGAAAAGAGCCTCCACGCGGTTTTAAAAATCGTGGATGAATTCAAGGAAGGCAAACGGAGCTCTGCTGAGTTCTGGATCACCATCAAGGATAGACTTCTATTTATCCGCTATTTCCCAGTTCGATCTAAATCAGGTGAATACTTGGGTGTGCTCGAAGTTACTCAAGATATCACCGACATTAAAGGAATTAAGGGTGAGAAGCGACTCCTAGATTGACCGTCGGTTTACCTTGTTATAGTAGAACGCTGATTTCCACCGCGTCGTAGTCGGCTTCGACGTATCGGCTTTCGTATTTACCGGATGACCGGACGTGTTCAAGGTAGTCTTGCATCTGGTCAGCGAATCTGCCGACGTTATCTGCCACGATTATGGTGCCGGTGTGCAACTTTTCCTCGATTAGCTGGAGATAAGTCCAGTATTGGTCTTTTGCGGCATCGATGAAGACAAAGTCGAATTCCCCCTCTAGTGTGGGTAAGACATCGCGGGCGTCACCCAATTTCACCTCTACCTTGGGTTTGATGGCTGCTCGGTGGATGTTCTCCCTTGCTCTTTGCGCATTACCGGAATCGATTTCGATGGTAATGATGTGGGTATCGCTCCCCAGCTCCTTGCCCATCAGAATCGCTGAATAGCCAATGTTGGTTCCAATCTCCAGTAGCCGCTTGGGTTGATGCTCCCGAACCAGGTCCGCTAGCATTTTACCTCGCCCTGGCCCAATAATCATCATCGACTCGCCACTTGTTCTAATTTCTCGTAGAACTTGATCTGCTTTGCTAGGGTTCATCTTGGGTTATCACTCGCTTTATGTAACTTTAACAATCCCTTTTTTTGTTTGTGCTGGTTAGCTTCGTCTGGTTAGAGTGATTGAATCTGTCGGGCAGGTGCTTGCGCAGACTCCGCAGCCGAAGCATTTGGAGGCGTCATAGACCAGTTCCCCGTTTTCGAGTTGGCGGGCCTGGAAGCGGCAGCGGTCCACACAGATTCCGCAGTGGTTACAGGTTTCCGGGTTTTGCACTGAGACATAGTTGGCAGCGACAACCGCTTCAGGTATGCCAAAACGGATCAGCCCGCTGAGGGAGTGGCAGCAGCAGGAGCAGCAGCTACAAATAACGAAAGGTTGGGTGTCGCTCTTCATCGTGTAAGCTATGTGGACTAGGGCTGCGTCGTGGGAGCGCCTT
>CBDVBC010000389.1:0-2388 GCA_965372125.1 Candidatus Hermodarchaeota archaeon
CTGTGAAAGCAATCCCAGTTCAGCGAGATACATGAGGCGCGGCCAGTATACTTGGCGAGAAACCCCTAGAAGAGTTTAGTCACTTCTCCGCTCAGCTGACGAAGACGCCCAGCGCCAAAGGGGAACCCAACGCTCATCGAATAGTTTCTCGCTAATGGCGGCAGAAAGATTTTCCTGTTTTTCTAATTTCTGTCAAAACTGTCGTTAATGACTCGCTAATCAAGTAGATGCATTTATTAAATAATACTTGCTAGGGAACAGACGGATTAATAACCAAGTGCCACAGGAGAACCGAGTGAATGATGTGGCTTCTGCCATTTTTTCTTATCATCCTGTTCATTGTACTAGCGCTCCTGATTTTCATCATTGTCACCGAGGGGCGTTACTTCGGTAAACTCTTTCTGCGTAGACTCTATGGCTTGAGGGCGGGTACCTTTGAAATCCGCGATGACTGGGACCAATGGCTTCATCTCATTCGCCGACTTGGCATAAGTGCCACAGAACATCTCTTGGATCTCGGTACCCAAACCGGACATCTGCCTAGATTGGTGGCGATGAAAGCGGGGTTTCAGGGCTCAGCGGTAGGTGTGGACTGGTCTGAGGAGATGATTCGTGAAGCCCAGCGCCAATCTATGTTGGAGGGTACCAATAAATTCACACAGTTTCTCTGCACTGATGTCCGCCAGCCACTACCTTTCCCAGATGAAACGTTCACTCTCGTTGTGTGCGTGACTGGACTTCTTGACGGTTTACGTAACCCCGAACCCCTATTCAAAGAAATACGACGAGTTCTCAAGCCAAAAGGTCGTTTTGCCTACAGCTACACACAACGACAACAAAAAACTTCTAGTCATGGTCCCCTTCACCTATCGCATTTGCTGGTTAAATCTGGATTTAATACACCCAAAAGTATCCCATGGCTAACTACACATCATGTGATGCTGTCACACTTGGATGAAAAATAGTAACTACAATTTTTAATACGGAGCAAAACATCCGCTAGCATCCTTGGAATCCTTAATCGAATTGAAAGGGAACTATTGTTAAAGAAAAAAGGGGAGGAAAGCGGAGGTTTTACTTCCGCCGCTTCCGGATGAGGATTACTGGGAAGAGTGCAACGAGCAGACCCATTAGCACTGCTTCTAAGGGGAAACCAGGAATAGCTGGAGCAGCTTCCCATGGTCCTGGGGAAATTGGATCATCAGTATCGGCTGATACTAGTGTCAGTGAGCCCTCGATGTTGAAGTTTGTGAGATTCTGGTTACCGGAGTAGTTCGGGTTTAGGTTGAGATATATGTCAAACTGTACTTGTGCGAGGTAGCCGAGGCTCCACTCCCATGAAACGTTGAACTCTGATGTCATATCCCAATAGGGATAAGTCGGGTTGCTTGAGTTGTAGTGGTCTTCGTATGTCAGGCCGACCATGACTGTGCTCAAGGTTACTCCCGTAACTACTAGGGGTGTACCTGGACCTACGGGCATATCGAAAAGTGTGTAGTAGCCGGAATACGGTAGTGCACCAGTAGCATGGCTACCATAACCCATGGTTATTGTGTCACCTGGCTGTGTTCCGCCTTCAATGAACATAAAGTCCGAAACCCAATTTGGATACACGCCAGCACTCCAGTTTGAAGAATCCATGGGGGAGTACATTAGTGGAATTCCAGTACTTGGGTAATAGTGAGCGGTACCCATGCCTTGTGTAGTTCCGTTGTATGGGTAGTAGATTGGGTCGTTGGGGTATGTTGTTGTGTGGTTTGCCCAGTAGAAATCGCCGGTGTGGTTGATGATTTCTACGTCGTAGTCGAGACTATAGGTTTCAGAGTAGTTTGGCCCAGTAGAAGCGTTGACCCCTGTCATACTGATGGCTAAGTCGTATTCGAAGGTATCACCGTCCGCGGGGAATGAGGGGTTGGCTGCAATGGGACGTCCAAGGGATAACAGCAAGAGAGCGCAAAGACTGATGGCAAGAATTGGTAGAAGTTTTTTCACTCTTATTGACTCCTAAATGGAGATTGTCGTGCCTGTTTCCTTCGGTGGGATAAAAGGCTTTCTTGTGGCTTATAAAAAGCCCTCCACTGGGAAGGCTTCGATGTAGCGAAAATCGTGTCTCACTACTAATCTACAGTATATACATTATATGTTCTCATTTTGTTGACCTGCGATGAGCAACCCGATGATAGAGACGCAATCGGTGATTTCGTGACGCACAACCATAGCTAGTGCCTCATGTAAGGAGATAGGGACCAGCTCGATATATTCAGTTTCGTCGGGCTGTGCAGGAGAGGCGCTGAGGTTCTCCGCAATGAAGATATAGCCAACTTCCCGCATGATAGCCTTGTTGGATCGCATGATATTCACTAGCTCAAGCCGGTCAGCTTCGTAGCC
>CBDVBC010000390.1:0-2382 GCA_965372125.1 Candidatus Hermodarchaeota archaeon
AGTTCTCGGTTGGTGCTTCGACGCGGGTATAAAAATCGTGACACTTTACGTTTTCTCAACAGAGAACTTTCATCGCAACGAAGTAGAAGTAGATAAGATAATGGAACTCGCATGTCAACAATTCTTGAAGGCTGCAAGCTCGGAGAGCATTCACCGCCATAGAGTACGTGTGCGTGCAATTGGGCGACTTTCAATTTTACCTTCAAAGGTATTATCTGCAATACGAGAGGCTGAAGAGTCTACAGAAGAGTATGAGAATTTCCAACTAAATGTAGCAATTGGATATGGAGGGAGAACCGAGATTGTAGACGCAGTCCGTCGAATCGCCGAGAGAGTGAAAAACGGCGAAATCAATCCTCAGGCGATTACAAATGGAACCATAGAAGAACATCTTTACACAGCTGGCATTGCTGACCCCGAACTGATAATTCGTACATCTGGGGAAGAACGCTTGTCTGGATTTTTGTTATGGCAGTCTGCTTACTCGGAACTCTATTTCGCCGACATATATTGGCCAAAGATAAGAAAGATTGATTTCTGGCGAGCACTAAGAACTCTACAACAACGTGAGCGGCGTTTTGGTAGATAAGAGATGTTGTAAATGCGTCGAGGGAAAAGGAAATCGACTGGAATTCTTGTTGATAGTTCGATGTCAGTATCAAGTGTTACACTATTATCTCAACTTCGGACACTAGTGGAGGAAAAGATAGGGCACATAAATGTTGCAAAGGTAGTATTATTACAAGAACAGGCTCAAAATTTTGCAAAAGAAATAGCACTTAACGGATTTCTTCCTGTGATTGTGCACGACGATTTAGATGTCCATTTCGTACTAGAGGCAATGGAACTCGTCTACAAAGAGAAAATTCGTATTCTTGTCATTATGACAGAAAATGAGAATTTACTTCCCCTCCTTGTAAGAGCAAGGGAGCAAAAAGAAGTTTATCTAATTCAAGCTAACGCGGACTTGAGTAGAAGTCTACAAAACGCTGTTGATGGCGTTATCCCCCTTAGAGGTTAGCTTTGGTTTATAAAAGTCCACGCTTCATCAGAAGTGAGAACTCTTCCATCGTAAGCTTCTCTCCCCGTTTGAACTTTCCTAGAGCAATAGTTGCCTTTTGTTCAAGACGCTCCTCCATAACCTGAAGTCTTTCAAGACGATGTCGAAGACGAACTTCACCAATCTCCTTGCGAAGCCGAGCGGACTCTTGTCTAGACTCAACGAAACGTCGATGTGTCTCATCAGCCTCACGACGAACTTCCAAATATCGCCGGTGAGCCTCATCTGCACTCTTCCTTAACACATCAACCTCAGCATAAGCCTCAATCATTCTCTGGTTTTCCTCTTGTGATTGGCGAGCAAACTCTAATACCGAATTATGGTGGGCGTTCATAAGCAATCGATAATCCTCTATCTCTCCGCGTGCACGAGCGCTTTCCTGCCTCTTTGACAACATCTGCTCCGCCACCTCCAAGTCTCCCTCTAGCAGAGCGACTTCATCTATTATTTCACGCTCCTGCTTCAAATCCAAAACAGAGGTCTGCAGAGTCCATTCAAGCTCTCGAACCCTTTTTCGTAGCACGTGAACTGGAGTTCTAACAACGTCCCTGATTTTTTCAGCCACTTCTTCAGTATCCTGCCGTTCACCAATCCTAGCTTTAAGTTTCTGGTGAACCTCATCCCGCTGAATCTTGAAATCTTTAACCTTTTGATTATAGTCATCCCGCTTTTCTCGGTGCTCCCTTGCTTTTCCTAACCACTCTGCAACAAGAGAATTAAGCCGATCACGCTCTCTAACTAACTCTTGTGCATCTTTATTAAGCCGGTCACGTTTCTCTCGTAACTGATCTGCAAGACGAGCAATTTCAGCAAGCCTGAGAACAACATCCTCGGACTTGCTAGTTTCAGCCTTAATAGCCACTAATTAACCACCTGGGGTATTCAACGGGTTTAGGGGTCTTTGTGGCGAGTGCTTTTAAGATTAACGGCGACACACCCTTCTATTACCTTAGAGTGAACTCCTAACGGCGATTCATATCTTTTCTTCGAGGATTATACGAGCATCGACACATTTTGCTCCTTTGGGATAGGAGAAAATCGGGTTAAGGTCCAGTTCATTGATTTCAGGATAATCTGTAACCAACTTGGACACTTGAAGGAGAATGCTGACAATGGCATCAATATCGCAGGGTTCCTTGCCACGAATGCCAGTCAAAACCGGATAACCCTTGATTTCGGTAATCATCTCTTTCGCATCATAGGGTATGATAGGTGCAACACGGAAACTAACATCCTTTAAAACCTCAACGAAAATCCCCCCGAGGCCAAAAGCAATAACAGAGCCAAATTGTTTATCTTTCACAGAACCTATTATTATTTCA
>CBDVBC010000391.1:0-2373 GCA_965372125.1 Candidatus Hermodarchaeota archaeon
AAGCAGAAGTCCAGCTTTCCCTACAATTTGCAAAACAAGTCCTCTAGATTTAGATGTCAATCCAAGCCATCTCTCTAAGGATAGTGACTTTGTGGGAGACGAGACTTTAAATCGAGACAAGATTGGTTGTCGAATGTATGGCGCTAGCAATTACTCAAAACCGTAGCAGCTTTGTCGCATTTCTTGGTGTTGCTACAGCTTTAGTTACAGTATTCGATATGATGTCCTCAATTGGAATATTACCTTGGGCTGGTATCTGGGATTCTTGGGTTTTCCTGTTAAGCCCGATTATCGGCGTGTTATTAGGTCCCCTAGTTGGTGCGTACAGTGTGGGGTTAGGTAGCCTCCTTGGCCATTTCATTTATTTCCGCGATCCCTTCGAGTTCATATTCATGCTAGGTGCTCCACTTGGTGCGGCTATGGCAGCCTTTGTCTATCAGCGGCGCTGGCGTCCGGTCTTGGGTATTTACTCGTTCCTGCTGGCATGCTACTTCTTATCACCAGTGTCTTGGGTACTTCCGCTTGTAGGCATCTGGGATGTACTGGCGGGATTCGCGATAGTTCTCCTTTTCACCCTTTGTGCAAGCCTTGGGTGGTCGCCCACTAAGGAGAAGCGGTCCCAACTGCTCCTGCTCCTTTTCAGCGCAATTATTGGGCTTGAGGCTGACATCCTACTACGAATCTTCATCCTACTCCCAGGTCAAACCTACTGGCTGTTTTATGGGATGACAATAGCACAATTACAATTCATGTGGCTAACTGCTGGTATCATCACCGCTACCAAAGTTACCCTTGGAGCCATAATGACAATCACCGTTGGGCTTTCATTGGTTCAGCTTCTTCCTCACATAGGTGTTCCCTTGAACCAAGAACCTGAAAACTAAAAGGTAATTGAACACCACAACCCAGTTGAGAACGCATGTCAGAAAAAGACCCTGCTTCACCTTGCTCTCGTTATTAAATTCTCCGATACCCGAACTCGGATAGAACTCGGTGTTCTACGATAATCACATTAATTCTCCTCCTTCGCAGGAGAGTTACAGAAACTTTTTACATAGGCTTTCTAGACACTCCTCTGTTTCAATGTTAATCGGTGAAAAATAATGGCGACGGAGGACTTGCAAAAAATCGACACAAAAATAACCGCGGTCACAGTTTACCGCGACGGCGCCCGTATAGAAAGTAGCGGCGCTATCACATTAAAACCCGGCACCCATAAACTCCGAATTCCTGATTTAACGCGTTTTCTAGACAAGGAAAGCGTCAGAGTATCAGGGCGCGGACACGCCTCGATACTAAGCTTTGACACGATCGACTCTACCGTTGAAGCGAGTGGCTATGCCAAGCTTGATGAATTAGTGAAACACCAAAAGGACCTTGAAAAGAAGAAGGCTAAAATCAATCAAACGTTAGCCCGAATAGCGGCACGAGAAAGCTTCTTTGCCCAGGTCCTATCAAAGTCGGCAGTTGAGTTCTCACGGTGGATTCCAGCTGGCGAATGCGAGATAGATCGGATAACCAGCATAGAATCTCTCACTACCTCTAACCTTGAGAAACTGGAAAAGGAACGAGTCAAAGCCCAAACCGAACTGAGGGCACTAGAAAAAGAGCTAGCAATTGCTACTCGAGAAATCGAAAAGTTCCGTCACAAAGTCCAACAATACGAAGTGACCCACACAATAATCATCAACCTCGAAGCCCAAAAAGCGGGGAAAGCCGTGTTTAATATAACATATTTTGTTAGGCGCGCAGCCTGGACGCCAACCTATGATATAGATCTGAAAGAAAAAGAGGCAGAAATCACCACCTTCACTGTGGTAATTAACAATAGCCTCGAAGACTGGGAAAACGTCCAACTCACCGTATCAACTGCAAGTAGCCGCCCAGCGGTTATCAGCGAACCCAACCCCCTCCTCCTTAAGGTCTATCAACCACGCCCAAGAATAACTGGTCGCCGGATTCGACCCAGATCAGGAGCGGCAAGAGCCAAAATGGATAGGAGGAGAGCTGCAGAAGAAGAGAGGAGCGAAGGATTGGGCGGCGTAGCAGATGCCGTGGCTACAACCGCGATGGAACAACCTGCAATCCCCCCGCCAGAGATGGTCCAAGCGACAGCAACTGCAGTAGAGACGGGAGGAGTGCACGTGTTCGTTCTACCAGAGGCGGTGAATGTGCCAGCAGACGGAGAACCCCACGCCTTCCGTATCAGC
This sequence comes from Candidatus Hermodarchaeota archaeon, assembly GCA_965372125.1. Classification (GTDB taxonomy): domain Archaea; phylum Asgardarchaeota; class Hermodarchaeia; order Hermodarchaeales; family Hermodarchaeaceae; genus YT-063. Next base: position 2,211 of record CBDVBC010000391.1, read on the forward strand.
CACACAAAGCTTCCCGCAGAGCGCAAATACTTCTGGAATGCAGTGGACTTCGCGGAGGTCATCGAAGTCACCAGAATCGAGAATGGCGATACAGTACTACTGCCGGGAAGAGCAAAAGTTTACAGCGGAGATGACTACATCGGTGAGTCTGTGCTAAAGGTGG
>CBDVBC010000392.1:0-2367 GCA_965372125.1 Candidatus Hermodarchaeota archaeon
AAACCCGGAAAGCCGGTTTTTAGCCTCGATGGTTTTAGCAGGAGTCTGGTTCTGATCATTGTGATTAGCTTCATCTTCAGCCTCGCCTTCTTCAGTTACTCCTTCATAGTTATCTATGCTAGCCTCTTCTTCACATTTCCAGTCCTTAACCCTCTACTCGATATGACAATAGGCTACCTCATATTTACTCTAGCAGCCGCCTTGCTCTCGGCTCCCCTAGGTAAACTCAGCGATCATATTGGTAGGCGCGGCACCCTCTTAGTAGGGTACGGGTTCTTTGCAATAATGTGTCTGCTTTTCATTTTCCTTCCCAATCCTTGGACGATAATGCTGGCTCTTATCTGCTATGGTGCGTCTATCGGGGCAGCTGTTCCTGCTCAGAAGTCGTTGGTCGCAGAGCTAGCTCCGACTGACCTACGGGCTAGTTTTCTTGGCGTCTATCAGCTCGTAACTGGCTTTGCAGCATTATTCGCTAGCGTACTCGCTGGACTCCTTTGGGTTCTCTTCCTTCCCCAAACGCCATTCCTCGTAGCTTTCAGCCTCACTATAATTGCAGCTCTTCTCTTGCCCTTCGTTAAGGAGAGGTCGTCGATTAAGTGAATACCACTGATAAACTAGCTATACTGTTCTGGGAGCCGCTTCGGCTCGATATTCCCTACAAGGAGAATTCCGAGGATGACGAAGTTGAGTAGGAGCGACACGAAGAGTACTGGGATGGCACCGAACATGTTGAAACCGAGTGCTGCTGGAATCGGAGTAATGAGGTTGGCCCCCATTATCACTATGAAGAAAATGCTGAGCATCTTCGCAGTCTCTGATCGAGGAATGGCAGTGCGCAGGTAGGTAAGGATTAGTGTTCTCCACAAAATGTCGTTAATACGCTTACCGGCTATCGCAATGAAAGCTGTACTAAGCATAGGATTGAATAGTGGAGAAATAGGAACTAGGAGGTTCACGACGCTAATTGGGACATAGTAAGGGAAGAGTGGTGCAATAATTAGTAGGGTTATACAAATCGGCATGACAGCATAGATAATTGTCATTGCTCGTCGGCTTCCCCTGCGGTCAAAGAATCCGCCAACTATGATTGACAAGGGGATGGAACAGGCGAGAACAACGATTAGCATAAGTGTTATGTCGCTGTATGAGAAGAGTAGTCCTTCATTGAGGTAGATCATGGAGACGAAGAAGTAGAATCCATCACTTATTGCATCAAGAATTAACACTATCATGAATATGGGTAGGATTGTTATCAATAAGCGGATGGCCTCTTTGTTTTGTTGGAAGAAGTCACGAAACGAATTAGATGATTTGTGTTTTCGGGGAATTGGCATCGCTGGTGCTAGAAATATTGCGCGAATTAAAGCAGCGATTAGGAAACAAAATCCTCCCACAAGGAATGTGAATTGGACTGCTGGGGCCAAGTCATAACCAATTCCAAGTAGCCAGGTGATTAGGGCTAGACCAACTAGTCCGAAGCCTGCACTAGTTTGGAAAATTCCCATCGCAAGACCACTATGATCAGGGGAAACATTCTCGTAGATATAGCTAGTTGATCCACTGGCGAAGATTGAAGAAAAGGCGAGGATACCGATTCCGAAGAGAAACCAGAGAAACGGGAAAGAAACGGGACCAAGCAATGGAATTACAATAGCTGAAACCGGAGGGGTGAAGGCAAGGACGAAGAATCCTAAGCCGAGGACGACCATCGTGAGGACAGAGAGCCATTTTCTGTTATAGTTGTCTCCGATGTATCCTCCGAGAAATCGGGTGAGGAGATTTACACCTAGGAATATCATCATTAGAATACCGATGAGTAGGAGGTCTATCAGGACCGCCCTAAAGTAAAGAATCATAAAAGATTCGATGATGATCATGAAAATGCCAAGAACCCAGGAGGTAACAAGATATGTTGAGAAGCTTTTGTAGGCGAGTACTGCGCGGAGAGAGGAAAGGAAGCCCTTCTCTTTTTCAGGCTTAGGCTCGGTTGTGGGTGGTGTATCCATTGAGGGTGTGGAATCTGGGATGGTAGAGTGTTTTTCCCCTTGGTCGTTCAAGCTGGCTTACTCCTTTTAGCAGGTGAATGATTCGCTTTGTAGGTAGTCTGTGAGATGGCCTACGCGGAGTGTGCTCCACAAGCATGTCTCCTTTTCAAGTTTTGGCTTTTTTGAGCGGGAAGTTGTGATGTGGGATCGGTTTAAGGTTGAGGAGGGTGTTTCTGTTTGTTGATTCATGTCGGTTGGCTCCATTTGGGTGTGGGCTGTTTGCCAATAGCTAGAAAGACTGTATGTCTCGACTACTATAATACCTTGCCACACAAGGTATATCGTGAGATATACATATATAAAGTTAATGAAAGAAGAAAAC
>CBDVBC010000393.1:0-2351 GCA_965372125.1 Candidatus Hermodarchaeota archaeon
CCCAGCCGCCCCTCGGCTGCGTGAGGGTTCCATCGAGGAGGTTCCCATGTCTTGTTGGCCGTAGCCGAGTATCAAGCCGATGCTGACCCCAACACACATGCAGAGGATCCAGTACATGATCTCATCATAGGAGATCCAGAGGAAAAAGCCCAATACTCCCCCAAGGACCATCCCTAGGGTCATGCCCAGCACCGCTTTATTCAAAGGCATAGGAAGTCACAGGCTCAACAAGGTCTCTTTCGCAACTTAATGTTTTGGGAAGCCCAAAGCCTCACAATTTTGCAGGAGACAATAAAGAAATGGAGCAGAAATTAGGAACCAAAAAGCAATACCATAAATGAAGGGAAAAAAGGAGGAGAAGGGTAACCTGCTCAATGGTCATAGCATCATACAATCACCCTAGGCATTTTTACACTATTACAATAAGCATAAAGTATGTCAGAAGAAGCCAAGAAATTGCCCACGCCATTGCTAATACTCATGGCGATTTTCGCTCCTATAATGATCGGTTTTTTCATAATGTTTCCATCGGGAAACTTTCTCTGGACGGAGGCGTGGATTCTCGCAATCATCTTTGGCATTATAATGGTTTACATGTTGTTTTGGCTCAACAAGCATAACCCCCAAATCCTTAGAAGCAGAACCTCAGTCAAGGGGACCACGAAAAAAGATGCCCTCATTCTGGCTTCACTCGGTGCCAATATGATCATCTTCATTATACTAGTAAGCCTCGATGGAGGGCGTTACCATTGTTCAATGGTCCCCCTTTGGGCAGAAATAATCGGATTTGCCGGGTTCGTGCTAGGCTTTACCATTGTCTTTCTTGTAATGAAGGAGAACGCTTTCGCCGCAAAAGTGGTGAGGATCGATAAAGAGGCGGGACACAAGGTCGTTACAACCGGTCCTTACGCGGTTGTGCGGCACCCCATGTATTCAGGCTTCTTATTGATGTTCGCTTCAATGTCTATCGCCTTGGGTTCCCTTTACGGTCTTGTTCCAATGTTATTCATGATAATCATATTGATAATCCGGATTCGTTTCGAAGAGCAAGTTCTCCACGAAGGACTTGAAGGCTACACCGAATACACAAAGAAAGTCAGGAAAAGACTAATCCCCGGGATTTGGTGAATCTCGCTCAAGTTTATTCTTGCCCACTAGCCTTCCGCCTCAGGCCTACTGTGCTGCCTTCTCTAGTCGTTCTCAGTTCGGTGGAGTTTTGCCATCAGCCCTAGATGGTAGAGCTCCCCTATGATGTCGACATCGTCGGTTTCCATGTCCGGGTTCCGTCCGTAAAGCATCTTGAAGGCTCTCTTCGCGTCGCTGTAGGCCTGCAAAGTCGTCCTAATACGAAGCCTCTCAGGGTCCTTCCTGGAACCTCCGGTAGAGGAACCTCTGTATGTGAAAATGCATGGTTGCTCCTTCCTAGGGACTAGCTTTCGCCGGTAAAGAGGAAAGAGGAAGAAAGTGGATATAAATTGATGGAAACCGGCAAGGACAGAAAGAGCCCAAAACAGGTACGGAAACGCTAGATTCCGCACTGAATCATTCAGAAGTGGAACCACCTCCTCAGCCACTCAACTTTGAACTTCAATCAACTTAATCTTCTGTTAGTTGTGTGCCGCAGGCATCACAGAAGAGGTCATCTTCCCCGTGCTCAGCACTACAACGGGGGCATTGCAGTAGTGGTGTCCGAATCGCAAGCTCCCTCGTGTAACGCGGTATAGTAGCTGCAGGGCGCCCCATCTTAGAGGATCTGCTAAAGCTCTTGTACAAGCAGCAAACACCGATGATTCCGACAAAAACCCCAACCGGAATACCCACATAGACTAGGAGGACCATTACAGACCAGAAGATGGAATTCACGGTGATTCAACTCCCAAGGTTTGCTCTACGAAACGCTCCACTCAGACTCCTGAACAAGCAGCAGACACCCAAGTTTCCGATGAAACCCCCGAAAGCCGCTAGGAGGACCATTATAGGCCCGGCGACAAGGAGGATAACCCATACGAGGGGAATCAGTAGCAGCCCGAAGAGAAGCAGAGTTAACTTGGTATGCATCGACGATTCAACTCCCTGGTCTTGTTCTTTGACAAGCTTCTGTAGGTTCTTCCTGGGGAACAGTGCCTCAAATCTTGGAGAGGAAAACCATAGGATGAGAATGGTTTCCAGCTCCACCACCAAGACGAAGACTGTGTCGGTGAACACTATAACACCATAGAATATACCTAGCGCCAAAGACCAGGGGAGGCCAGTGAGGAAGAAGACAAGAAATTTCCACCAATCGCTTGTCGTGTGGTGTTCAGTGTAGGTGTATGCAATACTTTTGCATTTTTTTCGTTTTGCATCTGCAA
>CBDVBC010000394.1:0-2348 GCA_965372125.1 Candidatus Hermodarchaeota archaeon
TTTAACCATATTTTTGCACCAGGTCGTATGCTTGTTTGATGACAGCTACATTCTTCTCGCCGATGCGCTCACCGAATTGACTATGCACCTCGGTGAACAGGCTTTCTAGCTTAATGATGTTTGTTGCGCGAACCAATGCGCCGAGCATCGCGGTGTTAGAGATTGGGCGGCCTAGGACTTTCATGGCTAGTTCAGTGGCAGCAATAGTCCAGACCTCTCCCTTGAACCCAAGCTGCTTAGCAACAACTCCACCATCTTCTCGCGTATTCACAAAGAGGAGAGTGTCCTTCGATGCGCCATCCTTAATTGAGTCAGGTACTTGAAGAAGCAGCGAAGGGTCTAGCACCAAAACGTAATCAGGTTCATAGACCTTACTGTGTAACTCGATTTCGCCATCACTAATACGCGCAAATGATTGAACAGGCGCACCGCTCCGCTCCGGACCAAAGAAGGGAAACGACTGAGCATGCTTACCCTCAACAATAGCTGCACGCGCCAACAAAATCGATGCACTCCAAGCACCTTGACCTCCTCGGCCATGGAACCGGAACTCCTTAAGTTTCATTTCATATTTCACCGTCAGCTTAGGGTTTTTGTTAAATTTTGTTTGAAGCTAGAGCAGGCAACTACTGATTTACTGATGTTTATTAAAGTCACTCCTGTACATCATATCAAAACCTTGATTTTCGGCTCCATCTAGTGTTTAGAAACCGAAAGCTTTAGAAGTTTCAAACGCCTTGTTCGGCTCTACCAAATATGATAATAAACAGGACTTTACTAGCGCTCTTATTCCAAAAGAAGCATAGTTGGTGGTGACTCCCATGACTTACTTGAAGTATCAGGATCGTTTCGAAGAAATAGAAGCCTTAGGGAATGTGAGCATGGGGCGTTTCATGCTTAGAGAAGTCCTAACAAAGATGGCGGGTACATGCAAACAGTGCATGCGGGATCGAATGCGATGCACACTTCGTCCCCTCTGCCCAGATCGCATCTTTCTCAATATTCTCATTGCGTTGGGGGCAGCCACCTCCGATTTACCCGCTTTTTGCTATCAAGTTCATATCCGGAATCTCAAAGCATACTTTAAGTCAGGGGCGCTGAGAACACATCCTTTTGAGCCTCGATATCCCCTGAGATATTTCCAGAGTCTTATTCGAAAGTCGGGCGAGTCTGAGGTGAGCCTTGAGACCTTTGCTGCTTATCTGGAGAAGGAAACAGGTTCAAGTGTTCACTCCTATTCTCTCGAAAATGTTTGGTATTTTGGCGTCGGGAAGGGCATCTTTATTGTCAACCTAGAACACAAACTAGTGAGCTTGGATCCTGACGGAGATACAGTTCTCCGCCCTGCCCTAGAACCTCTAATAATCTTCTTGGCCGAGATGCAGAGAATCAGTGCAGAGATCCTAAAAGATATGGACGGGACCTGGTATCTTCGCTTTACGTGTCCTGCAATGGGAGCAGCTTTGATGGCAAAGGCATTGACCCATCGTGTAATGACATTGAAAGCAGACTGGGCATATGTCAATGTACGCAGCACAAAACAAGAAACCCAGATACTGATTGGTCTCGACCCTGCTCCAAACAAAGTGATGCGATTACGCACACTACGTGAAACTATCCTCCTTCTCGCCGGTATGGCAAAAGACGCGTCCTAAGACAATGAATCCTATAAATCACAAGTTTAGGTAACGGCAACTCTTGTGGATTTAGCTGAATAGGTTTCTGAGTTTAGGGTCTCACTTCACTAATCTTCGTCTATAACGCGGTTAGCAAGTCGCTTACTCCATTTGTCAATTCCTCGTTTAGCGGATTTTTGTATTGACTTCGCTATATCAAACATCAGTGTCAGGACAAAGTAAAGGACTATACAAACTGCTAATATCTGGAAATAGGGTTGCAGAGCTAATATGGGAAATGTAGCAGGGCTGAGTGCGGGCTGAATAAGGACGAAGATAACCACTATGAATAATATGTAGATTATGTCTAATGGAATTCGACGGACAGTTGCCCGTTCCCGAGATTTCATCCCTGGAAATCGACTTACCACATAGTCGACTAGAGCGCTGGCGAACTTGGAAAATTGTATTATCGCCTCCACTCCAAAGAGGATAATTGTCAGCAATACTCCGATCTGTAATAAATTATAACCCGATATTATAACAGGCAAAGAAGGAAAAAGAAAGTCCATTACAAGTAATGGATATAGATCTAGCACTAAGAAAATGGGTGTAACGAAGAAATAGAATAGTGCAATTCCTATCGTAACAAACACGTTAAGAAAGAACTTTGGTAATGACTCCGCGATTTCATGCGCAACATTGATTTGTTCCGCTTTTTCTGCATGTTCT
>CBDVBC010000395.1:0-2344 GCA_965372125.1 Candidatus Hermodarchaeota archaeon
TTCTCTTTTTTCCCAGACGATTCAGTCCGAGGAACCCTCGTCTCTATTGCCATAAACGAAGATTGTAGACACTCGAAAACGTATCCCTTCTCTGTGCCCTAGGGATTCTAATTCTTGGTATGTGGTTTCCTTGAATTCCTCGAGCCTGCCGGGACTCCTTGCCGCGATTTTCTCATAGAAGGGTTTCCAGGTCCTTAGCTGCATACCCTTCCACCATTTCCCTTCATCCGGATAGACGAACTCGGCTACAACTGTATGTTTAGTGATTTGCCTGAACCCGGCATTTGAAAGGATTGTGGCTAGATCGTCGTGGCTGTAGCGACTGTAGACACTCAACTCGCTCTCCGGAACCTTTGGGAACTCCCTTTTGAGATGTTCCAGCATCCAGTCGAAGTCCTCCCTGGTCTTCCAAGTCGAGAACCCTATAACCCCATCAGTCTTTAGGACCCGGTATATCTCCGGGCAGAGCTGTTTTGTGTCTTCCTCCAGTAGAAAACCGATGACCGACCCGCCAAACACGTAGTCAAAGGATGCGTCATCGAAGGTCATCTGCCAGGCATCCATCTTGAGGACACTAGCATTAGTGACCCCCCGTTCTTTGATACTGGTCTCCATTACCTCTACATCTTTCTCATCTATCTCGATTCCGGTGACATGGCCCAGTGGACCAACCTTTTGGGCGGCAAGAAATAGTGAGGTTCCCCAGCCACAACCCACATCAAGAACCCTGGCGCCCTCATGGATGTTCGCTAGTTCAACGAGCTGGTTACCGAAATACCACCATACGCCGAGACCACTGTGTTTCTCACTCATAGATAAACCTCATCTAAAACTGGCTCTAATATCGAGGTACTCCTTGAGAAGAACAAGTAGAAAAGGGTTGATTAGGCATTAAATATGGAGATCTATTATGGACGAGATTACAACCCTGTTGAGAGAGGGAAAACAGCTGATGCAACAGAAGCGATGGAGTGAGGCGTCCGATTGTTTTGAGAGAATCCTGAAGATGAAGCCTACCCCAGATATTGAAAGGGAAGCTCAGGACCTGGCCTATGACTGTTTCCTGATGCTGTCAGAGCACGTGCCGGTTCAGTCAATCGCCACTCCCGCCCTGGGCGGATGGAGCTCTGCTGAGACGCCCCAGGAGCGAAGGAGAATCATCGCTGAAGCAGACAAGGCAACAGGGGCCTACCTCGGGGAGCGCCTGCGGGGGTTCGAGATAGAGATTGATGATGTAATCACCAAGGCAGTCGAAGAGTACAGAGAGTTCCCCGCCCGAGGAGAGCAGCTCTACAAGAGAGTGTTACAGGAGATTGACCGGATACTCGGACCCGGGTGCTTGGGCCCAGCGACAGCAGCTGCAGCTCCGTTGGCTGAAAGAAAAAAGCGAGAAGCAGCCCAACTTTTCAATCAAGTACTTAGTGGAGACTAGGGCGGAGGTAGAAGAAGCTCAAAGACCTCTCTGCTGGGCTTATCCTTGAAGGATCCTGACGCGGTCCAAAGGCAATCTTGTCGGATCACATCTAACGTGAAACCCGCCTTTTTGAGACGAAGCAAGTACTGCTGATGCTGAATCAAGTCTGTCAGTAATTCCTCCATTTCCTCCTTTTCGTCCCAGGATCCAGAGTTGCACTCACCGGCTGGTCTTGCAGCTTTAGGCAGTGAAACCTCCACCTCGATGATGACCTTCTCCTGTTCATCTGCCCTCCAAACCATCAATATTCTAGCCCACTTTGTCTTGTGTAGAACGACAATGACCTCTCCTGCTGCCTCGAGTACCTCGGGTGAGGGTGCTGTTTTTACGACTTTCTGATATTTTTCCCTGAGTTCTGTAGCCTGCATTATTCACACTTCAAATGAAAAAAGGGCACAAGGCGTTATTTATGCATGGCAACCTTCGAGTTCAGAAAAAGGGCAGTCGCCCTCAAGGGGCTAACCATTTCTGAACCAGCCGCTTCACAAGAATTTATTTAGCTGGATTCTCAAAGACTTCGAGACACCATTCATAGTGAGGTCGAAGTTTCAATGCGAGTCATATCTCATGAAGATCCTGAGCTGAAGCCCTTTGAGGAGGCGATTGCTGGATATACTGGGATAGCTAGAGCCTTGGGGATAGCCTACTGGCTGTTCTTAGAGGAGACAAAGCCCATCGGGCTAGTAATGATAGGAAAAGAGCCGGTACGGCTCCTAGCACCGATTGGAACACCCGTTGCCAGAATCAGCATAATTGACTTTGAAAACCCAGCAAAAGTCTTAGATATATTCGTCTCCGAGGCTCAAACCCTTGCGACCAAGAACAATGTTGAACTGGTCTCAACATCCCTTCCAGCTAAACAGGAGGAGC
>CBDVBC010000396.1:0-2343 GCA_965372125.1 Candidatus Hermodarchaeota archaeon
ATTGCTCCAGCAAACCCTCCTCCAATGATAACAGCAGCAGCCAATGGCGAGAGGATGACAGGAAAGTCCCCGTTCTCGCAGGTCTTTGTGCCAAGGGCTTTGATGGTGTTCTCCGCAGCAGTCTTACCAACCCATTCGGGGTCTATGCCTTTCAGGGCACGGGAATCCTGAAACTCGAAACTCGAGGACTGCCCATCCTCCTCCTTCACAGTCACATAAGAAGAGAGGTTGACTGAAGTAATTTCTATGGTCCCTGAGACCCCAAGAGAGTTGATGACCGCACCAACACCTGAAGCAACAGTAAGCCCTGCCTCAACAATGCCTCTTCTCCCAACTACCACCTCTTTGCTAGCATCCACCGCCCTCAGGATCAAGTCTGCCGCCTCCTCAGCTGGCAACTCCTTAATCGCTGAATCGAAAAGGCCTTTGACCTTAGGATAGGCACCAGTGAACGAGGGTAAACTGGCAAAACTCGGGTCAGGTAAAGAAACCTTAGCTAGCTCCACAGAGCTCTTCGCAGTGGCTAGGACATCATCTTCTAGAATAGTAGTCACAAAGGCATAACCCACACCCTTGCCGACCACAGAACGTATCCCACAGCCTGCGTCAACCTTCTCGCTGGCACTCTTGATTGCGCCCTTCTCGACCTCAATAGAGAAAACCCTGGACGAAGACAAAAAAGCTTCAGCTTGATGAGCACCAAGCTTCTCCGCCTCTTTAACAGCCCTTTCCCCTAATTCAAGCAACTTCTCCTTCAATTTCATATACCTCCGATTGGAACTCCTCTTGCTCGAGCGTGAGGGCCGCCTGACATGTCAGGAAGATACTGACCAGCCTTCCCGCAGGTGCCCGAGTCCATCTCGAAATCCTTCCCGATCGCGTCAATTTTGGGGAGGAACTCAAGGATTAAACCAGCTAGGGAGCAATCCCGAACCATTTGTCCCTTCTCACCCTTCTCGATCAGGTAGCCATGACTAGCTTGGAACATGAACTGGCCCCTAGCACTGTTGGTGTAGCCGTAATTGAACGAACATAGGAGGACCCCCTCTTTTGTGTCTGCTATCAGCTCGTCGACATCCCAGTCACGTGGCTCCATGTAGGTGTTGCTCATACGGGGAAGTGGTGGAAAACGGAAGGACTGCGCCCGCCCTGCTCCATTAAGCTCATTACCTAGACGGCTGGAGGTTTCAAGGCTTTGAAGCAGCTCATTTAACACTCCGTCCTTTACAAGGATGCGTTTCCTTGCCTTGGTTCCTTCCCAGTCGTACTCGAAAGACCCACGCATACCAGGCATGGTAGGGTCGTCTATAATGCTGAGGTTCTCTGGTCCAACCTTCTCCCCGAACTTGCCCTCAAGACATGTGGTGCCGGCTGTCCAATTGTCCGCCTCAGCCGCGTGCCCAAAAGCTTCATGGCACATCACTCCGTTTAGTACTGGGTCCATAATCACATCATATGTGCCTCCTTTGATGACCACTGACGAGAGAAGTGCGACTGCGCGTTCTGCCGCTTTGCGGCCAAGAACTTGGCTCCGCTCCTCCTCCATGAGTTCGTAACCTCCTCTTCCGCCCACGCTCAAAAAAGCCCTTTGCCTGCTCGCCCCTTCCTTAGCTGTGACCACAGAGATAATCCGAGGAACAAGGTGCACCATCCCTACGCTGGTTCCCAGCGAGTTCGCAATATAGAGGTCTGTCTGGGTGTCCCCGTAAACCGTCCTAGTGTTCACTACCCGCTTGTCATGGCTTCGAGCTTGGTCGTCTATATACTTGGCGAAGGTTATTTTCTCCTCGGCAGTCACGTCCTGTAGTGGCCGCTTGACTCGGAGCTTCACCTTCTCCCTGAATGAGGGGCCGTCGATGTCGAATTTTTCTGCCACCCGGTCCTTTGTTGCAAGGGCCATGCGGGCAACTGATTCTGCTGTGGCTCTCATCCCTGCTTTTGTTAGGTCAGTGGTCTGGGCGAAGGCCCATGCCCCGTCAATGAAGGCTCGAATCCCCGCTCCCTTCGAGAGTGCGCTAATCGACTGTTTCGTGACACCTTCAGTTATTTCAAAGCGAGTCGCTCGGGTCTTCTCGATTCTGATATCTGCAAAGCTCACACCCTGCTTGAGCGCCGCCTCTATAGCGATTTCTGCTAAATCTTCCAAAACATTCTCACCAGTTTCTGCTAGCTAGCCTAATCATCTTCCTCTTCGGAGGGTTCTTCGTTTCTTCCATACATTTTCTGCAACAGGGCGCGATGCTCCTCTTCCTTTCTTTTCACTCTACGATCAACCTCTCTCCGGATGAAGATATCCGTTGTGAAATACGCGATTCCAAAAAGACAAGCGAATCCCAAGCTAAC
>CBDVBC010000397.1:0-2342 GCA_965372125.1 Candidatus Hermodarchaeota archaeon
CCCGATTTGGCGCTACTGTTCGCACATATCATCTAGCTCAAGCTTTAATGAAAGCAAATCATCGCGTCCATCTTTTATCTTTTACGAGTGGGTCGTATGAGGTAGTTCGCAGCAACAGGTTGACTGAGTGGCGCGTTCCTGGTGTTGCGTGGTCGAATGAGCAATTCTGGAAACGACTCTTGAATTATCTCGGCTTTGTTTTCATGGGGCGTCCTACGAACTTCTGGGTAGTGAATCGTAATTCAGGCATTGAATCGCTTCTTCGAAGAGAATCTTGTGATGTGATCATCTCTGATCAGATTTGGATTGCTCCTCTTGCGGAAAAGCTCGCTACGCGCTTAAAGGTGCCTTTGATACTGAATTCGCACAATTTCTATACAGAGATTTATCATCGATTTTTAAGGAACCTGACTCGCCGTTTCGGTGCCCTAGTCCATCCATTACCCGTCCTCGCTTATCGATTACTCAACTATGAACGTAAAGTGATGAAACAAGCACAGGTGATAATATGCGTTTCACATCGAGATAAGCGAAGATTTATTCAGCTAGGCATTCCCCAAAACCGGATTCTGGTCGTTCCCAATGGGGTCGATATAAAGGCGTTCACTCATCCCCAATCCAGATTGAGGGAGCTGTGGCAAAAACTGGAAATCCCGAAGAACAAAGCGGTCGTGTTATTTCTAGGATCACGTCATTATCGTCCTAATATCGAGGCAGTGAACGATATCACCAATGTAATTGCGCCAGCGGTCCAGGATGCATACTTTGTAGTGATTGGAAAAGGTTGGCGCCGCGAAAAACGAAAAAATGTAATATTAGCCGGAGAGGTAGATTCAGTATCAGAGTATCTGTGCGCCGCAGATGTCCTCATTGCTCCTCTACGATTTGGAGGTGGCACTAAACTCAAGGTTTTAGAGTATATGGCGGCAGGTAAACCGATTGTTGGCACACCGGTGGCGTTTGAGGGGATTTCTATTCCTCCTAGGGCAGTGGTCGTCGAGAAGGACATTAGTCATTTTCCCCAACGGATAATTGAACTCCTCCAATCCCCCGCTCGTGCACAAAAGATAGCTTCAGCTGCTCAGTCTATTGTTAAACGCTTTGCTTGGAATAAGACAACTGCTGAACTGGTTGACTGGGTTCGTGAACATGGGTGACTGAAGCGGGAAGTTACAGCCCCCCAGGGGGCAGTGCCTGCCCATGATGCAGGAACCAAACACCAAGGCGGACACCTATGTCCCATTGGGTAAGTTTTGGACAACGGCTTGTTCTTCTCCCAGTGTGGTCATCCCCCTTCTCCCCGCATGTTAAGGGGCGACGACCATTGGGACACCACTAATGGACTTGGGGATCCGGATGCTCCATCAAGGGCTTGTTTGGTGTAGGGTTTGCCACTAAAGTGTCAAAGATACCAGCCTTTGTACCCGAACTCTCCCCATGTTGTACAACGGTGCTCAGAACTTACTGATAACTAAGAAAGAAAGCATCAATGCTTTAGCGTAGTGATGAATTTCGCTGTGCTTATATCTCGCGTTGTCAAGATGTTAATGAGTACCTACGGTGCGTAGGGAATTTACGCCTGTGGACATCGAAACCTCCGTAACCTGCAAGGGGATCGAGTCTAGTGGATGAATCAGGAAGCCTCACCGCTTCAGCGTGAGGTAGCTCACACCCATTACAGCTCCAGTTAAAAAGAAAAAATACTGAGTGCAACAATGAGCCAAAGATAGAGATAGACGCCCCTACCAAAAAGGGGTAGGGGCCTTCGTTCTAGGTCTCCCTTGTCTGGTCATCCCCCTTCTCCCCGCATGTGAAGGGGCGACAACCTTTAGGATACCACCGAAGGACTTGGAGCCAGGATCCGGACGCCCCGAAAAAAAGGGAGGTTCGGACAACGGAGGAGGGATTTGGGAGGGACAGGAAGGGAGGGCTCCCCAACTATGGGGTCGGAGCAGCCGGTTTCCCGGTTCCTTCGTCCTTGGTGCTTTCCCGTGGAGTCTGTGCTTCCACTATATACTTCTGGGGGGTTGTGACTGCGTGATTATAGTGTGGTTTACTGCGCAATTGCGTGGTTTGGGTGCTTTTTTGTTGTGTTGGGGGGAACAATTAGATAAAAAATAGGGGTTTTGAGGCGGTTCCGGTGTTTTTGGGTGCGCAGCTGCGCACTTAAGGAACCCCTTAAAAGCTTTTAGGGGGGGGGCGACTTAATCGCCGAAACTGGTAGGGAGGGGCTGATATGATTTGTTGGGTTTGCCTGGCTCTTGGAATGTATTATTTACTACGGGTCGGAGTTGGATCAAGGGAAATATTGAAGCTACAGAGTTCTCTTAAGTAGATTCATT
>CBDVBC010000398.1:0-2333 GCA_965372125.1 Candidatus Hermodarchaeota archaeon
ACGAAGCTGCACACCAGCGTAGAAAAAGCGGTCGAGGAAATGGTACACATAAAACAGGTGCATACAAGTGATGAAGGCAACAAAGAGACCTACGACGTACAGTACTCTAAGTGGCAACAACTCCTCATGAGTAACCTCCAGGAAATACTGAAACACGTTTAATACTCTACTCCATGGGAACAATGTAGGCGATTATTTTGAGCGAAGAAAAGGAGCGACATGTACCCGTTGGAAAGGTGAGAAATTTCCACGGCGAAATTGGAATGTGCGTCATAGAGCTATCAGAACCTTTACAGATCGGAGATAGAATCGTCATTAAGGGTACTATCACTGATTTTAAGCAGAAAGTAGAATCAATGCAAACCGAACGGGAAGATATTGAAGTAGCTGAAGCTGGAAAGGTTATTGGACTCAAAGTAAAGGATAAAGTAATTCCTGGTGATATCGTATACCGAATAGAATAGGAATTCACAGTTAATGTAGAATAAGTGAGAGGTCGAAAAACATGGATGCAATCGAAGCTTTGTTATCTAGGGTGAGTATCCGCTCCTTCACCGACAAACCGGTGACAGAAGAACAGATTGAACAACTCCTAAAGGTGATGGTCGCTGCACCCAGCGGAGGCAACAGGCAGCCCTGGCGAATCATAGTCGTACAAAACCAAAAAGTGAAAGACGAACTGGCAATAGCAGCGCTGAAACAGCATTTCATCAAAACGGCACCAGTTGTCTTTGCGGTCTGCCGCGCACCAGAAGAATCTGCAGCCAAATATAGGGATAGAGGTCGCAACCTCTACTCCTTCCAGGACACAGCAGCGATGACAGAAAACCTTCTCGTTGCTGCTCACGCCATGGGTCTCGGAGGCTGCTGGATTGGAGCCTTCAATGACGAAGAAGTATCAAGAGTTCTTAAGTGCCCTGACGAGGTGTACCCGGTAGCCCTCATCCCCATCGGCTATCCGGAGAAGGTAAAGAGCAAGCCTCAACGGCGCCCAATGAAGGAAGTCGTTCGATTCCTCCGCTGAAACCCGAGGAGGCGCAGCTCAGTCACCGCGCAGATAGAGTCGGATGCAGAGGGGAATCACCCAGCCAACTACAGCGGCTGCGGAGACTATCTCGGGAATCGCTACTCCTGACCAAGGAACAAGTGACAGCATATATGCCACCCAGAAAACTGCGCCGACAATAGCAAGTAGAAACGCTACAACACCAAACCAGCGCGTTTCAGAAGATAGGGCCAGTGTCACACCGTAGATCATACCAAACAGAAGAACCGTTACGAAGAAACCGACAGAAACTATGTAGTGGAGGTCTCCGAACGCCTCGTGTAATACTCCGATTCCGATGAGGAAAAACTGGCTGACTAAAAGGAATACGCCACCCACGCTTCCTATTATCGATTTATGGTCCCGCTGTAATATGAGGCGAAAAGCTAGAGGGAGTGTTATGATGCCACATGCAATCAGTCCAGAGTTGAAGATTGGCGCAGCGAGATTCACGCCAAGAGGGCCGCTAGAACCTCCGAGCCTGAAGGGATGACCTAAGTCACTGAGCGCGTTGTCAAACCAGCTAAACCAACTTGCAGACAAGCCAATGGCTACAAGGATGGCGGTGAAGGCTATTAAGGGGCCGAGAATACCGCAGACTGCTGCGAAACGAGAGGAGGTGAACTTGCCCAAAAGCGAATTATCTTTCATCTTATTTCAGCCTACTGAGAATTATATTAAACTGGTTTTATTGACAAGACTGCTTAAGAGTTGCGGAACGCCATTTTTTGGTCGAGTTTCATCAGAACGCTAGGGTTTCCTCTTCGCTGGAGCAAAGGGTATAAGTTCGGGGGGAAGCGGTTCACCAATAGCCAGAAATTCATTGGCAAGCTGACGCATAAAGGAGACGAGGAAGTTGTGGCGTGGCTCAGCCAGGTCTTTCCCGGTCTCGGTATACATTCTGTCTCTAAGTTTGAGAAGTTTCTGTTGGAGATGCTGAACTACCCCCTTGAGTCCCCGCTGACGAGCAAGGCTCTCCGCGATGGTACGAGCTAGCCCCAGCGCACCCATGGCGTCTAGCTTATCTGCGTCACTTAGAATCTCCCCCTCCAGCGACTCAGGGTTCAAGTTCTCTGAGAACCGATGGGTACGGATGGCGCTGGCAACACTTTCCAATTTCTCCTTTGGGAATGCGGTAGTGGCTAGGAAGGCAACCGCCATGTCTGCACCGATTATTGCGTGTGAGGTCCCCGTTGTAGCTTCCTGGGGGCGTCCGATGTCATGGAGCAGAGCCGCTGCCTCAAGAACATCAAGATCCGCTTCCTCCTCCTGACCAATAAGCAAGCAG
>CBDVBC010000399.1:0-2323 GCA_965372125.1 Candidatus Hermodarchaeota archaeon
ACCCTGATCCATAGTCAGCAATATAGGCATAATCCCCAGCAATAACCACACTCCGAGCAGAACCCGGTGTAGTATAGTTACCGGCGAGGGTGAGGTTTTTTCCGGGGAGTTGGAGTGTGCCATCGCCCCAGCCGGTGGTGTTGGTAGGGGTGGAGTCCCGGTAGGCGGTGGTGGTGAAGTCTTCGGAGTAGCTTCCAGAACCCGGTGGTGGAGGCAATCCGGTATAGTGCATGGGTTCTTTGTTGCTAGGCGTTGTGGATGTTAGAATTCCTGAGTAGGTAGTTGAGGGCGGACAGGGGGCGGTGGTGGCTGCCAACCCAGTCAACGGCATGAGTAAAAAAGTGAGTATGATGAGTCCCGCGAGTTGTCGGTTCAGGGCTTGGGCTTGTACCATGCTTTATCCCTCATTCACTTCCCTTCAAGGGAGACACCTGTATGGTGCTCTTGTTATTTAAGACTGGTGAGGAGAGCGTACATGCTATGTTGGCCGGTTGATACCTTCACGAGAGGGGCTTTTAGGGGTCTGTTACGCTCCTTCGCTGGTGTAGAGGTTAAATGCACCTGCTAGAGTCATTGCTAGCGCTGTGGCGATATTCCAAGGTGAGAGGAAGAGGTTACCAGTTTTTTCTTTGAGGGCTGCGTAGAGGTCAAGGGCAAAGGCATTAATTGCCTGTATTAGAGCTTCCATGTCTGTACTCGATGTGGTGTCCCCTTATCTTTACTTCTTTCAAGGTTTAGTATTACGGGAAAAGGGTTTATAGTAATCTGCATACATTCGCTTAGCGAAGAGGATATCCAGAATGAGCAATACATCGCTTGATCAGGCTAAACGGCTTGCTGCTGAGGGTAAGTATGATGAAGCCCTCCAGGTGGTGGAATCCTTCGCGCGTCAGCTTGACATTGTTGCGAGGGATTGGTTCGAGTGTCATCGTTTCAAGGGAGTGCTTCTTATCCATCTTGGACGATTTGAAGATGCTCTTCAAGTTGCGAACAAGGTTTTACAAGAGATTCAGCCCACTGGAAATCTGCTCCAAATAGTTGATGCTCTAATTCTGAAGGCAAGAGTGTTACTGCTACTCGGAAGGGAGGATGAAGTACTAGATGTAGTTTCCCAGGGCGAAGATGTGCTTCGCACTCAAGTTCAGTCCTCGACGATACAGCATCAGCAGGCAGCAATCAAATTACGGGAGGCACGTCTATCCAACCAGAGGGGGATTGTTTACTGGCGGAAGGGAAACTTGGAGCAGGCATTACATCATTTTCAGCGAAGCCTCGCGTTAAATGAGGCTATCGGTGATAAGGTACAAATGGCTTTCATACTGAACAACATTGGACTCATACATGAAGGTCATGGTGACTTGGATCGTGCTTTAGACTTTTTCTCGCAAAGTTTGTCATTGTTTGGGAAAGAAAAGGTTGTCAGAATCTGGGTTGCCAGCGCACTTCTTAATATCGGTCGTGTTTATCGACTGAAAGGCGACCTGAACGAAGCCTTGCAGAAAATCCACGAAGGCTTGAAACTCTCAGAGAAGGTATCCTCCAAGGAAGTGATGCGGTATTCGCATGAACTCCTAGGTGAAACCTACAAGCAGAAAGGGGAACTACACCGAGCCCGACAATATTTAGAGAAGAGCTTGACGCTTTCAGAGGAAATGGGTGATCCGCTCGATGTGTCAGGAGTGCTATTCACGTTAATTTCCGTTACTGTTGAGCAGCAGGAGTTAACCTGGGCGCGGCAGTACCTTGAGCGTTTGAAGACAATCTCCAGTCAAGAGGATAACGCGGTAATCAACCAGATGACTCGATTAGCAGAAGCACTCCTACTCAAGGCAAGCCCGAGGATTAGGAGCCTAGGGAAAGCAGAGGAACTCCTTGCCCAGATTGTAGACGAGAAAATCGTCGCTCATGAACTCACCGTGATAGCTTTGCTCAATCTATGTGAGCTACTGCTGTTGGAATTGAAGACCTTTGGTGCCCCAGAAGTGCTGGCCGAGTTGGAGTCACTTGTCAATCGCCTCCTTGATATTTCTGAGGTGCAGCGATCATGGTGGCTGCAAGCAGAAGCCTACCTTTTCCGGTCTCAGCTAGCTCTGCTGAGACTTGATTTAGAGGAAGCACGTAGCCAAATGAGACTTGCCCAGGTAATTGCTGATAAGATGGGGTTACACCGCCTTGCCCGAGTAATTTCCCTTGAGCATGATCAGCTTCTCGATCGTCTGGATCAGTGGCATAGCCTTATTGAGCAGCAGGCCTCCATGCAGGACCGAGTGGAGCTTGCCCAGCTAGAGCAGCTAGTTGTGAGGATGGTCCGGAAACGAGTCGA
>CBDVBC010000400.1:0-2321 GCA_965372125.1 Candidatus Hermodarchaeota archaeon
GCCAACCCCGGTCTCGAATATCATCTCGGATTCACTCTCTGCCAAATCAATGATAGTGCTGATCAGGTCAAACCATGTCACAAAGCCTGCCGCAAGATTATAGATACCCCTAGCGTCGCCTTCAAGGCAGCGAGTAATGATTGAGGCAACACTTTCTGTGCTAACCCAGGAACCCCCGCTCCGAGAGGACTTTTCTTTCTCCCTCGTGTACTGGAAGTAGAAGCCGTCTCCGCCCATAGCTCGCTGAACATAACGCCCAAGAGGGAATTCATGGATACGGGGATGAGCACCAACAATCATAGCCGGGCGGAGGATGATATAGTCTTCCCGCATCTCCGTTCGGGCTTTGAGCTGGAGCGCTTTCTCACAAGCTAGCTTGCCAAGCCCATACCACTGGGTGGGTTCGAGGGGATGGTCCTCTGTCATCGGTATCTTTTGGGGCTCTCCGTAGACTGACTGGCTGCTGATGTAGATGAAGGGACCGTTGCATTCTGCCCCCCATTCTTCCAGCAATGCCCAGGTTCCGGGCATATCGACGCCAAGAACATCTTCTGGTTTAACGCTGCGGGTGCTCGCTAGATGCACAATAGCATCAACATCGTGGGCTGCTTTTCGTAGTGCCTTGGGGCTCCTGAGATCCCCCTTTAGGACCTCCACCCCAGAGTCCGCTTTGATTCTCCTCCGAGCTAGAAGTCGCAGGTCGTACCCCTTTACCTGTAATTGCTTGACCACAGCTGACCCGAGCAACCCTGTAGCACCAGTTACTAAGACCTTCATTTTTTTCACCCTTGTTATAGGTCAGATTCGCCCCGCAGAGGTTTACGCATAATGAAGTCTGATTCCATTAGGAGTTGGAGCTTCGGGAGTATGTTCTCTTCGTATCCAAGGCAGTAGAAGCCTGGGAAGATTCTGGGGTATTGCTGGATGAGCTCGTAGAGAGGCTCGTGCTGTTCTCCGATAAGGTGGAGGGGCCTCCACATTACCTCGTGTCCGGTGAGGACAAAGTTGGAGTAGCGGGCATCGGCGTATTCGAGGTTTCCCTTGTAGCGTTCATAGAGGGGACTGCCGGCAAGTGGAGCCCACTGGAAGAGCAGGATAGTGGCGCCTGCCTTTTCGAAGCACTCCATCCAGCGGATGGTTTCCCTTACGTCGTCGAGGGTTTCGAAGGGAAAGCCCCACATGAAGCTGGCGTGGACGCTGGGGAGATGCTTGGTCGCTAGCTGGACGGCTTCTTCGGCTCTTTCTATGGTGATTCCCTTGCGGAGTTCCCGGAGGACGCGGTTGGAGCCGGACTCTATGCCAAAGCGGAGCTGGACACAGCCCGACTCCTTCGCCCATCTTGTCTTCTCTTCGTCGAGTTGGTCTACCCTGCAGAAACTCTTCCACTGAAAGGGAAAATCTAGCTTTTCCACTGCTTGTGCGAATTCAGCGAGCCTGTCCTTGCCGAAGATGAAGTTGTCGTCCTGGAGTAGGAATAGGGTTCGCCCAGTCAGCTTGTGGACTAGCTGGATCTCCTCCATCAGGTTGTTGATGGACCGGAAGCTGGTTCTCTGGCGGAAGTTGAAGGGCTCTGTGCAGAACTGGCACTTGAAGGGACACCCTCGGGAGCTGATGAGGCTGGGAGCCGCGTCGTATCGACTGAGGTCGATGGACTGGTAATCTGGAAAGGGGAGAGTGTCGAGGCTCTCAACTAGATTGCCTTGCACTACGCCCTGCTTTGCCTTGCCCTCCACGATGTCAATTATGGCTTGTTCTCCTTCTCCGACCACCACGTAGTCGATGAAGGGGAATGATTGGATGATTTCGGTTGCTACCGGTGAAGCACCAACCCCTCCCAATACGATTCTAAGGTCGGGTCGCTCCCGCTTGAGGTCCTCCGCGCAGTGAATGACGAAGGGGAGGAGATTGGCCATGGAGCTTATGCCGACGATGTCCGCGGTTTCCCCTATGAACTCTTTGAAGATGTCGAGGTGGAAGGGGTCAAGCATTTCCGCGAACTGGTAGTCCTTCAGTTCGCTCCTGTAGCCTGCCTGGCGGAGTGACGCCATCATGTAAAGGATTCCCAGGGGAAAGTAATTTTGCCGGTCAAGGGAGCCCTCTAGCTTGGCGAACATGAGGTTCATGTTGACGAAGGTTATCGCGCAGTCATCAGTCATAGGTTACTCCCCTATTTATTGGTCAGTCTAACCTTTTTTGGTTTGTCGGTCGCTCTTTCAGTGAGATACCGAAAGACCGGAAGCTATATGCATAGGTAAAAATATAGGACTGCCTCATCAAATATGGTAAAAAGCTGCTCTGCCCCAGAAGTTATAGGGACATCG
>CBDVBC010000401.1:0-2319 GCA_965372125.1 Candidatus Hermodarchaeota archaeon
GCCTGGTGGCGTGTACAACTCCCATGGATTCCAAAGGAATCGCTGAGTCGCTTATCCGGGCATCACTTCAGAGACTAGGGTTGTTAAGGTCGTTCTCGATGGAGACTTCAACTAAAACCATAGCGAGCATTGCTCAGCGTTTGCTGCAGCTCTTTCACGGAAAAGGTGAACCGTATGACCTTAGTGAGATCTCTCAGAAGGGATGGTCGTCCGCCCGCACCAAAATATCGCGTCACCTACTACAGGTTCCCTTGGGTAAGGTGATAACATATGGTGGGTTGGCTAAGAGAGCACAATCGTCACCACGCGGTGTTGGATCGGTGATGGCAAGCAATCCAGTTCCTCTGGCCGTTCCTTGTCATCGTGTTATTCTTGCCGACGGAATGATTGGTAAGTTTGGGCGGAGTACTAGACGTACGCCGATTAAGGCTGCTATTCTCCGTGCTGAAGGAGTGCCCTTTCAAGATAAGGAATCTGTAGAACAAGGAGCTATTGTTGAATAGGAAACGTGAATTCAAATGACATTACCAGTCTTGTTCATTGGAAGATTTCAGCCCCTCCAAAAAGGACACGCCTATGTGCTGGAGGAAATATTTGCTCGTGAAAACCATGTCTTTATTGTAATTGGGAGTGCAGAGGCCTGTTTTACTCCGACGAATCCTTTCACAGCCGGTGAGAGAATACAGATGCTTCTAGGCGTTCTCGATTCTTTAGAGATTCCTTGTACACGTTATCTAATCGTACCAATTCCAGATATCCACAACTACTCTCTCTGGGTAGACCACCTAGTCCGATTTCTCCCCGAGTTCGGTAAAGTGTATACTGCTTCAGAGACTGTCAAGAAGCTTTTCTCAGAGCAAGGAATTCCAGTTACTATGATTGCGCATCATAGAAGGCAAACCCTCTCGGGTACAGAGGTTCGCCGGCGGCTCCTCAAGGGAGAGGACTGGAAGGCGCTCGTACCACCAGCAGTAGCTACACTAATAGAGAAAATAGATGGAGCAAAACGCATCAGGTCTCTTGCGGTTTAGCGCTCGGTCCATGAATTAGTTGGAGGATTCTTTCGTAAACATCGCGCTGCTTCCCCTCTGTGGAACGGAATAATTTCTCGACAATTAGCTCAGGTGTGCTTTTAGCCACCACACCGAAGCGGGGTGAGCGATCGACCACGAGATTCAGTTTGTCGTCTAGACCTCTCGCTACTATACCATCGGCTCTAACAGGGACCCGGCTTAGTTCCATTACGTCATCTGCAAGATGTGAAACGAATATCGCGCAGGAATTAGGGCGTTCATGAAATAGCTCGAGGATTGCTGCAATAACTTTTGCTGCGGCACCTGGTTCGGTACTTGCCTCCCACTCATCGAAACAGGCTAGCTTTGAAGCACCACTCATGACAATACTAGCCAAGTTTCTGAGAGAGGTCTCAAAGGCTCCAGCTGTGAGCATACCACGAGCTTTGGTGTAGTAGTAAAGCTCGTCGAATATACAGACCTCAGCATTCGCCGCGGGAACAAGCATTCCCATTTGAGCGAGTATGGCGATTTGAGCTACGTTCTGTAACAGACAGCTTTTTCCTCCACTATTTGCGCCGGAAAGGAGAGTTACTCGCTCAGCCGCCGTTCTAGCAGGTTTCCATTCAGTTTGTCCAATGACGTAAGAAACGGGTTCAACCTCGATTCCTCCTTTAAGGGACTGCTGCATGAGGAAAAGATTTCGTCCTTCCTGAAATCCTAGTCCAATCGTCCCCGTATTCAATGTTGGTGTAGATAGCTTGTAGTCCTTAGCAAATCTCCCTATCGCCTGGAATGAGTCAAAGTCTAGCAGTGTTTGTACAGCAATTCTTACTATTGTTTCAAATTGAATCAGTTTTGATGCGATTGTTACTTTCAAGTGATGTTCGCGAGAATGCATTGCACGCCGGAGATTATTTTGCAGATTCCGGATTTTCTCCTGCTTGGCTTGAATTGGTAGAGCTATTGTTTCGGAGAACACACCCTCAATCCATTCTAGTTCTCCGCGTTTTAATTGAAGTAGATTCGAGAGCTGATCCTCTGATTCCTGCAAAGCCTTTACTAGAATATCGAATACTTTTGGAGGTAAATATTGGCGCAGCTGTGTAGGGTCGATTGCCTCGGTGGTAGATGCTTCTAAAATACTTATTATCTGTTCGCCCTCGATGACAACTTTACTACTAGAGAATTCCTTGCGTATTCTATCATTCGCCCATACTTCTGTTTCGCTTACCATCATCTCGAATTTACGTGTAGCTTGTCGAAGGCGGTCATACTCGAGATCTTTTCCCTCTGCAATGTCTCC
>CBDVBC010000402.1:0-2315 GCA_965372125.1 Candidatus Hermodarchaeota archaeon
CATTCATCAGGAGTATACGCATTACTCCATGATTCGAAGCCACTGTTCTCGATATGATTAGAAGTGTAATTTGCCAGCGCAAGATTGATCGCTGGCAGTGTCGGATCCACTCCTTCTTCTGAAGCCGGTGACGCTCCATAATTAGGCACCTCCACAGCCGTGTTTGGAGCAGCCTGTCCCGTTGCGAATGCGGGCGTAGCTGGAAGGAGCGGGAGTAGAATCAGCGCAAACAAAAGAAGATGAATTACAGTTTTTCTCATTGAATCCCCTATCGGAATTAATGCCCAACCTACAATCGATGAAGATAAAAACGCTTCCACTGCCTCAGAGCCGCCGAGAAAAGTGCCTAAATCACCGGTTCATTTGCACTTTAGACATCGAATGCACTCGATATCCACGAAAAAGAGAAGCGGGAGGGCTATACTCGCCCAAACCCACTAATCAATCTTAGAACCACACTCTGTGCAGAACTTACCGTTGTCCAAAACTTACCCAAACGGGACACGGGTTCCTTGTTGGTGTTTGGTTCCTGCTTCATCGGCGGGCACTGCCCCGGGGGGCTGCGACCTCCCGCCTCTAGGCAGGCGTTTTGTGTCTACGCCCAACTGGCGGCGACACATGAGTATTCGCAGAAGCCTATTTTAACACCCGTATTACCCTGTTTCATGGGGATAGTTGTGGAACAACTAACATCGTGAAACTATCTCCGTAGCGCGGCGTTGAACATAATCTTATCAGAGGGTAAGCGAAACTAACTATAGTATACTAACAGGTCCAAAAAAGAGGAGTGAGAGGGCGACTCGCCCTCAAGCACTAATCAAGCTTCGTACCACATTCATTGCAGAACTTGCCCTTACCTTTAACGGGGGCGCCGCACTCCGGGCAGAATTTCTTCGCCTTCGCAGCTTTCTGTGCTGGCTTCCGAAGAGCCTTTCCGCAATTGGGGCAGAACTTGGGAGGCTTATTTTTCACAAGGGGCGCGGCTTCGCCGCAGAAGGGACAAGCGACTGCTGTGACGCCCATATCCGCGGGTTTCTGTGAAGTCCGCATCATTTCGATCATCTGGGGGAACAAGACGATGCTGGCAGCGGCACTGGCTGCACCGCCGCCCTTACCCATGGCTTCAGCGCTACGCCGCAGGGTTTCAGCGGTAAGCAAACCATCACCAGAGACACCTTGAGCGGTAAAGAAGAGGCGCTCGCGGTATTCAGGGGTGGTGTCAACACCAGCGAAGGCAACGTCAAGAAGTTTGAGGCCATATTCCTCGAACTTGTCTGACATGCGAGTCTGAAGTTTCATACTGGTTTCGTCTAGTCGGGTCATCGTGTCGACGAGCTTGTAACCGGCGAGCTCATCGATGACAATCTCCGTGAACTTGGACCGAATGAAGTTAGTGACGTCCTGGGTTGTGAAATTCTGTCCAGCAACGATTTCGTTAGCGAAAATCTGGGGATCTTCGATTTCAAACCAGAATTCGCCATGAAACTTTAGGGGGGCAAGGTCCTTGGTTTGTCCTTTGCCGCCGAATTTACCCTGAAACTTGGTCATGTTCAGGAAGAGGATTTCAGCGCTGAAAGGCGATTTGCTGAAGCCTCCGAGGCGGCGGAGAAGCCCGGTTAGAATCGGGATATTAGCTGTGGTGATTGTGTGGCGACCCGTGCCCATCACGTCGAGTCCCTTGCCATCTCGGTAGAAGATGGCGTTCTGGTTCTCTTTGACTAGGCATTGGCTGCCCCATTTGATGATGTCGTTGGGCCAGCGGAAGATGAGTTCGTTTTTGCGCATCCTTCGCCATTCGATTATCTCAGGCATTTTTCGTATCACTCTCTAGGGGGGTTGGTGTGAATTACCCATTAAGGAGGTCAGGTTCCGGCTTTTTGAACTTTTCGGGTTTGTGTGCGGCGGGAAAGTCTTATCCTTGATGATGCTGAATGGAAGGGAAAGTACTGACTGATTGCCTGATGGTGTTTGCATTTTGGTGATGATGGTAGTCAAGGCGGATGGACGCCAGGAACCCTTTGTGCGGGAGAAACTGCTGCGGTCGGCGAGGAATATGGGAGCGACACCAGAAGTAGCAGAGAGGGTTGTGCGCGTGGTCGAACGGCAAGCCTACGACGGGATCCCGACCCGAGATCTGGCACGACTCCTCCATCGAGAACTCCGTCGAGTTCCCTCCCTGGCCAGATACGGGATTAACCTGCGGGAGTCCTTGGCAAAGATTCGTCCCTACCCAGACTTCGAAGTGTTTGTGCGGGGTTTGATGGACCAAGCTGGCTATGAAGTAGAGGAGGGGGGCATCTGGAGGGGGCGGTGCG
>CBDVBC010000403.1:0-2314 GCA_965372125.1 Candidatus Hermodarchaeota archaeon
AAGCATTTGCAGAAGTAATTCGCGCATGGACTCCGCCATGATCGTTGTACTTAAGACAGCCGACGGCGATGTAATTGGCCATATCCCAGGACGCATTGACTTCTGCGTCCTTGCGTAGGAGTCCCCAGAGCTTCTTAGCTTTGGGGTGCTTGGCTATGAGTTTAGCGATAGTTTTCTCTGCTTCTATTTTCATGTCTTCATAGGAAGATGGCAGTTCGAGTTCGAAGCCCCTTCCAGTCTGGATCAATCTCTTTGGTTTGGTCATGTGTTTCACGCTCTCGTGCGTTGGTAGAAGTGAGTATTCAAGCCTTAAATGAATGTTACCGTTATCCAAATCTTATCCAAACTTGTACGGGTGACTTGTTTGGTGTTTGGTTCCTGCATCATGGGCGGGCACCACCCCCTGGGGGGTTGTAACCTCCCGCCTCAGCCAGGCGTTTAGGGTCTCCGCCCAACTGGCGGCGACCAACAACCATAACAGGTTCAAAGCAGAGTTACAATCCCGCGCAATGACCAGCCCGCATTGCTCGCAGCGAAAGACCCGCTCAGAGAGGAGTAGCGCCTCCTTTACGTGTCCACAGCGGGAGCAGCGCTTGGAGGAGGGATAGAACCTGGGCGCTAAATGGAGCCTTGACCCGTGCCATCGGGTCTTGTAGGTGAGCTGTCTGCGAAGTTCACCAAACCCCGAATCCGCGATGGCTCCTGCCAGCCGATGGTTTTGGAGCATCCCTTTCACACAGAGGTCCTCGATGATGATGGCTGACTTGGTTTTCGCCAGCTAGGCGGTAGCCTTGTGGAGGGCGTCACGGCGAATATTTGTGACCCGAGCATGGAGCCGCTGGAGCCGGAGCCGTGCCTTTGCCCGGTTTCTGCTGCTCTTACGTTTCCGGGAGAGGGCTCGTTGGGCCCGGCGGAGCTTGCGATCATAACGGGAAAGAGCCCTAGGGTTGGGGAACTCGGTGCCATCCGAGACCGTCAGGAGGGTCTTCAGCCCCCAGTCAGCCCCCGCATTCGGTCCCTGGTTTTCAGGGATGGTGATGCGTTCTTCCACCTGCACAGACACAAACCATCGCCCCGTCTTCTCCGAGACCGTCACCGACAGAACACGACACCAGGAGCCCTCGCAAGGTAGGTAACCTCGTTCCTTGAGGCGGAGAACACCCAGCCGGGGCAGCTGGATGCGATCGGAGTGGATGCGGATAGTGCCTGTTAACCTGAAAGAATCAATACCCCGTTTGCGGGACTTGAATCGGGGGAATCCGGGCTTCTCTCTGGTCTTGAGTCGGCGGAAGAAGTGCTTGAAGGCCCGGTCCAAGTCCTGCAGGGCTCCCTGGGGTGCGCACTTGGAGACCCCATACATCCAGGGGAACTGGGTCTTCTTGAGACGGTTGAGCTCCTTGTGGAGTTCCATAGCACTGGGGGACTTGCCGGTCTTCTGGTAGGCTTGGGTCTTCTGGGTGAGCCCCCAGTTATAGGCGAACCGGGCAGCGCCCGCATGCCGTCGAAGGAGGTTTCGTTGCTTGTTGTTCGGGCGGAGCTCGGTCTTGTAGGCCCTGTAGATAATCATGTTGGGGGTTAACACGAGGGTTTTGGCCAAGACCATCTTTTGGGCTCACCGACAAGGTGTGTTCCTGTCAGTCTGGTCTGAATCTGCTATTTTAACTACTGGTATTACCCGCAGGACAGGAGATTATTCACGTGTGGGTGGTCTAGTGGACTGGTGTTTCTGCTGGTCTGTTCGGCTCTACCTTCTTTACTCCATTCTCTTGGCGACAAGATTTAACAACTTTGAAGGCAACTCAGCGTCACCCTTTTAGCATTACAAGATATTCTGACCCTTGGAGTAGTGAATTGTCGATGTCTTCGACTTCTTTCAATGTGCGTCGTGTGAAGCGTCAGCTGGAACACCTCCTCGGTAAGGAGAATGTCTCTGACGCAGAAATCGATAGGATCTGCTATTCGCGTGATACTTGGCCGCTTCGTCTGATGCAGCTTGGCCGCCTCGTCATCCAGCCACAACCCGACCTTATTGTATGGCCTACCACGGTCAAGCATATCCAGCATATTCTCCGAATCGCAAACGCAGAACATATTCCCCTTACACCTGTTTCAGGGGGCGGTGGCGTCTGCGGGGGGGCGCTCCCAACCCATGGTGGCATTATTCTTGACTTGAAGAAGATGAACCAGATCCGCAGCTTAGACGAGCAATCCTATACAGTCACGGTGGAGCCTGGTGTCTTGGGTCACGAGCTAGAGCAGTACCTCGCTGCTCGTGGGTTCACGACCGGGCACGCGCCCTCCTCGATTTTCAGCT
>CBDVBC010000404.1:0-2308 GCA_965372125.1 Candidatus Hermodarchaeota archaeon
TGCATAGTCCTGGGGGAAGCGGTCACGCTTGTAGACCTTCAGAGCCTCCCGGTAGGCTTTGATGGCACGGCGACAATTCGCAGCCTTATCCTCTGCCCCCGCCAACATCCGGTAGGTGGCGCCCAGGTTGTTCTGGGTCATTGCATAGTCCTGGGGGAAGCGGTCACGCTTGTAGACCTTCAGAGCCTCCCGGTAGACTTTGATGGCCTGCTGGAGGTTTTCTATCATGTCTTGGTGTTGTGAAAGCTCATGGTGCACATCCCCTAGTTTCTTCTGTGTGTCTGCGAGAAGTCTTGGCTTGTCCTTAGCTGAGGGTGAGTCTAGGATTTCTTGGTAGATGGTGATGGCGGCTTTGAGGCATTTGATGATTTCTTCCCTGTTGTCTATCTCCCCGGCTCTGGATCTATAGGTGGCTGCAATAATACTGGAAACATCATAGGGCATTGGAATATGGAGTTTGCGGGTAATATCTATGATTTCGGTGTGGACTTCTCTGAGGCTATCAAAGTCACGTTCTGAAGGATCCCTGTAGTAGGATTTTATAATCTTCATGAATGGTGTGGAAAATTCCTTTTGAGCAGGTTTCGGGATACCTCTTGTTGCTACCCTCCTGATTTCTTCGATTATTTGGTCTCGGCATTTCTCTAACTCTTTCTCTAACACGGTTTGGGGATGATAGGGTTGTCCTTCTCTGGCGCCGGGGTCAATTTTTGCTATGTGTTTGCCATCAAAATCCGAAAAATGAAGCTTAATTTCGATTCGAGGATTCTTCAGTCTCTCAAATGTTCTCTCTAGCAGCCCCGAATCTTCTGGTGGTTTGTATAGAGTTTTCACATTTATGTAGGCGGTTTCTGATTTGAGTATGATGGTTGGCTTGTTCTTTCCTTTCAGGAGCCCTAGCTCAAACAAAACATTGGGTCTGAAGCCATCAAGAATAACTACTCCCAGAACACAGTCGTCAACTAGGGTTATTAGCTTTTGTAGGTAGTCTTCGCCGCTCCTAATCACGTCTCCCAGTCGCTGTGGTATAAATCTTCTACTTTTTAGTAGGTTTTCAAGCTGGGAGAGGAGTGGGTTGATGTATTTGACGTGTCGTCGTGTGGAGTAGACGAGGACACAGGGAAGTTCTCCTTCAGTACCGGCTTCGGTGGCTAGGGCGGATTCTGTTTCTCCTGTTCGTGGAGCTTCTTTGGGAGGTGCTTCCTTTTCGCCTGGCATCGTGTTTCCTCTCACCAACTGGGTCAAATAGGTTGTATGTGCCTTTTATAGATAAGCTTACTGTTTCTCCTTCGAGCGACTCTCCCGGCTTTACCGGTTGGGGTTTCGGTGCAGACCGATATCTTGCAGGGTTCACCAAGGATGATTGCTGTTAGGATAGAGGGGTGATGGGCTTTGCGGCTTCAGGTTAGCCTGAACACGTATAAGAAGAGAGTAGAGAGGAAGACTAGACTTTCTTCAAATATCTCTGTAAAGGCTCAGGATATTAGCTTTATGCCTTAAGGTTAAAGGGGACAATAGATTACGAGGAGGGAATAAACAACCCTTGGCGCGTGAACAACATCGCAGTCTTTGAACGGCGCAGCACTTGGCGCGTTCTATACGCCTTGGCCACAAAGGAGCGGATGATGATCCGAGAACTACTGGATATAGTGGAAGCAGGGCAGAAAGCCATATACACCGCCCTAGAAGGCTTCATCGAAATCGGACTCGTCAGTGAGGAGCGAGAAGCCTACCATAACCGGCGCTGGCTTAAACTGACAGAGAAGGGGCGCAGGGTGGTCGCCAAGCTCCGAGAAATCGAAAACCTGCTCCAACAGGACTAAGTGAGGGGGGTGTACTAGTTTTGATTCCTCTGTTTTACACATCTACACTTGTTAGGGCAAATAGTCCCAAAATAGTGAAGTATTATTTGTCATCTGTATTTACATTTAGGAAGGATATTGAGTCAAGCTAGTAAGAACTAACCTTTTACTTTAGGGTTAACTTGAGAAGAATAGAGCCTGGAGCGACGGAGGGTTTGAAATGTCGAGTGGACCGTTACATGATTCGGATAGAATAGCAACAATAACATCTTTCGATAAGGATTTACAGTCGTCTCGCCGCCTTCGGCCGAGAAGAGCCTATGCTAAGATGCTCAAGGAATGGAGTGAAAAGGGTGATGCTGGGACTAAAGCCAAAGTAGCCAGCGTGATATTGCCTGAGATGCTAGCAAAAATTGCTACCTCTGTCCTAACTTCTGACGGGAAGAATAATATTCGTAAAATAATCCAGAACCTCTACCTATTCGAGGGGATCATCGAAAAAGTCC
>CBDVBC010000405.1:0-2303 GCA_965372125.1 Candidatus Hermodarchaeota archaeon
AGTTTTTACCTCGAATCTTGATTTTTTTGCGAGTTCCCATTTTTCGTTTGACTGCTGTGACCGTGTGTTCAGGATTGGACACAGCTTGCCGGCGAGCTGGTTCACCCACGATCAGCTGCCCATCCTCGGTGATTGCGATGTAGCTAGGGAATGCTTTGCCTGCTACGCTCATACCTTCTGCGCTGGGGATTATCACAGGGCGGTCGCCTTGCATTACAGCTGCCGCAGAGTTACTGGTGCCCAGATCGATACCAATAATTTTAGCCATTTTTTTTCAATCTCTTTCTGTTTTGTCGATTATTTTCAGGTTATTCACTATCTTGAGCAGGAGGGCCTTCTTCAGGCTCCTCGGGTTTTTCTTCCACGTCAGGTGGAACTGCGATTTTCACCAAGGAGGTTCGAAGCAGTTTGCCTTTGAGAAGATAGCCTTTTCGGAGCTCCTCTATGATATTGTTGGGAGGATGTTCTGTGGTTTCCTCGCGGCTGATAATCTCATGTCTTAGGGGGTCAAAGGGTTGTCCCTCACACTTAATGGTTGTTACACCTGCTGCCATAAGAGTTGCCTTAAACCCCTCAAGTACCATCTTCAATCCTTCGATGTATGATTTGTTTACTTCAATCATTGGAACCACAAGGAAGGATAGTTCAAGGTCATCAAGGACTGGTAGTAGTTGAAGCAAGAGTTCACGGTTGGCCTGCTCGATGAATTGAACTCTTCGTCGTTCTATTGCCTTAACAGCATTTGCGTGCTCTGCCTGTTGGTATGCCAGTTTGGTTTGAAGCTCCTCCACTCTTTTCCTCTCCGCCTCTAGCAACTCTTCTATTGAGAGCGGTTGAGGTTCCTTTTCTTCTGGAGCGGATTTTGGTGTTTCCGTTGCTTCAGATGGAATCTCGCTTTCCCTTGATTTTGACGATGCCTCCTCTGGTTCATCAGCTGCTCCGCTTTGCTCTGGTTTTTCTGACATGACCCGATACCTCTAAAAAGGGTGCTCTAACAGGCTTCTCCCTTGATTTAATTGGTGCTTATGCCTTGACGGAAAATCAAGTTGCGTATTTTAAGGTTTTCTCTTTCTCACTTATCCCCTCAGAGAAGCGCAAATTGGCTGGGTTGATGCACCCAGTAATATGCGCCTTTCCGGGATTCAGTGGCTATAGTGCTTTTGTGAGCGCGTCTTTGAGTGGCTGGTAGCCAACTCCGCCAACGATTTGTTGTACCGGTTGACCATCTTTGAAGATGATGAATGTTGGGACTCCTCGGACTTGGTAGCGCCTTGCTAGACCGATATCTTGATCAATGTCGACCTTGGCTACTTTTGCCTGCCCTGCGAACTCTTGAGCTAGTTTCTCACTCGCAGGAGCCATCATTTTGCAGGGACCACACCAAACAGCGAAGAAGTCTACAAGGGTGACGCCTTGGCTGATTGTTTCATCGAAGTTACCTTCCTTTAGGTGAATTACACCCTGCGAAGGTGTGGGTGTTGCCTGGGTAGGTGTTTTGTTTTTCATTTGAGCGAGTTTTTCTTGACGTAAACGTTCGAGTTCAGGATCAGGATTGCTAGCCATGAGTTTCTTTCTCCTTCTGATCAGGTGTTTGAGTGGTGCATGTTGAGTCGGGACAGGTGCTGGGTGTCACCAAGGATGGAACAACATAAGCGGATACAACTACGATTATACCGGCTGCGAAGAGCCAGAGTATGAAGAGGAAGGCTGAAACCATTATGATTGCTAGCCCAGAAATTGCCAGGGCTGTTCCTAGTTTGCTGCACCAAGGGCACCCGATTGCGACCATCATTAATCACCATATTTTTGTTCTTTTTGGTCTTGTGGTTTTTTGCACCACGGAGGTTTTATGTAGTTCCCTTGAATATAAAGTTTGTGATAGTGCCACTACTCTGCACAACCGAATATCAAGCACCCCAAACCTCTAGAGCACCAAGACACACTCAAACCTCTAGCTTAGAAAGAGTTAAGCTGCCATCTTGTCAAGGAACTTCACCAGTGTCTCATAAAACGAGTCCAACGCATCCTTGATCAAAATCTTAACAGCCCCCAAGCTGACGGCTTCATAGACGTAAATGTATCCACCTTTTCGTAGGGTGCGAGAACGACGTTTCACGAAACCCCGCTGGACAAGGTTTTGGGTTGCCCTCTGAATAGTGCTTCGATTACGCCCTAAACCCGCTGCAATATCCTTAACTGTGGCCGTCCCTTTCAGTAAATTGAAGTAGACATCTATTTCGAGACTGCGTAACCCCAGCAAACAATGCATAACATCGCTGGTGTTCATTTCTTGTTGGGATACT
>CBDVBC010000406.1:0-2280 GCA_965372125.1 Candidatus Hermodarchaeota archaeon
CCTCTTCACCTAGAGCTTTTAATTCTGCTGTACCGCCTAATCCCACACCAAGAATAAATCTTCCACTAGAAAGTCTATCGATTGTAATTGCTTCTCTTGCTATTATCATTGGCCTTCTTCTTGCTAATGGTGTTACTGTTGTACCAATAGCGATTTTATTCGTTTGAGTAGCTATTGCAGACAATATAATCCATGGATCTAAGACGTCATGATCTGTTGCCCACGGTAGAAAAACGTGATCCCATAAAAAGAAACCATCCCATCCACATTCTTCCCCACTCTTAGCTAACTTGACGTAATCTTGTGGATTACTTGTAATTCCATGGTTAGCAATATATATGCCAAATTTTACCTTGTTGCTCAAAAGTATCACAAAAATTAATGATAACTCAGTCCTTAAAAACATATTATTCGAGGTAAAAAATATTTCTTCCTGTAGTATTAATTTACTTTTTATCCTTCGGTGGTTTAGAATAATCTGCTTATGCAGAACAAATCGGTCTAGTACCAAATATCCTTGAAGCGAAGAGAATGTCTATCTTGTTTAGAAGGGAGCAGAAAAAACGCTTTGAGGTTATTATCACTTCAGAGGGGCATAAGTTCTCCGTCACGGTTCAATGCACTAAGGACAAGGGGATTAAGAGGTTAAAGGTCGAGTTCGTCTAGTTGTCCTTCTTGTGGAGGTTCATAAATTTCAAAAAAACATCTGGCGTCATCATCAACATCGTTCTTCATCGTCGTCGGAGACAGGGAGGGAGCTAGCTTGTTTCAGTGTTGATGATGAAACTTCTTCCAAGAGCTTAAATCCCAGATTCAACAGAAGAAAGCAAAGTAGTCAGGTGTAAAAATCATTGCAGCCCATTGATTTGGGTTCGTTCTTTACCAATGCGTTTTATGTCATTCTCGGAACGGCACTTTCACTTATCTCATTACTAATTCATGAATGGTATAAGAACCGTCAACTCAAGAAACAGCTTATAAAGACAATAATTGCAGAACTATGCCTTACATGTTGTGGTTTTCTGGAGCTCTTTTGGTTCTTTGTAGAGTAGGAAGACCCCAAGAAACATTGCGAAGCCTGCGGCTATTTGGATGAGGGTAAGGGGTTCTTGTAGGATGAGGAAGGCGAGGAGGGCTCCGAAAAGTGAGCTTGTGGAGAATATGATGCCCGTTTTCATGGCGCCGATTTCGCGGAGGCCAAAGAGGAAGAAGAGAATTGAGAACCCGATGCCGAAGGCGCCTACCGTGAAAAGGTAGGGGATTGTCGCCAATGGTATGTTGAAGGGGATTCCTAGGAGTTGTGATGCTGATAGGATGAGGACTCCGCCGATCAGGCATTTGAGGGCGGTGATGAGAACTAGGTCTTGTTTCACGCATAGGAACTTGGACACGCTGTTATCGATGCCCCAGAAAAGGCAGGCACCGATGATGAGCAGGTTTCCAAGGATTCCCGTACTGAGGACTAGGGCTGT
The DNA here is from genome assembly GCA_965372125.1 of Candidatus Hermodarchaeota archaeon. Lineage (GTDB taxonomy): Archaea > Asgardarchaeota > Hermodarchaeia > Hermodarchaeales > Hermodarchaeaceae > YT-063. The sequence goes on from CBDVBC010000406.1 coordinate 1,473, forward strand.
GAAGTCATTGGTGGTTACAAGAACTGCTCCAAGAAAGATGATTGCTATACCAGCATAGTCTTTTTTCGTTGCGCGTTCTTTGAGGAAGAGATAGGCGATGAGAACCGTGAAGAGAGCTTCAGTGTTAAGCAGTAGTGAAGCGTTCACGGCTGTTGTTGCCTGAAGCCCCACCATGTACAATACTGGAGCGATGAGTGCCCCGCTTAGAATCACAAGGGCGAGAATGGAAAGGTCTTTCTTCGTGATGCTGTCATCTGTTTCCGTTGGGGTTTCCAGTAAAGCCAAGATTCTTTTATTTAATGGTGAACCTCGCACTATCAGTAGGGCGAGCCCGGCTGTGGTGTATATGACTCCTGCCACGATTATGGGGTGGGTGGATCCTAGGACGATTTTGTTGAAAGTGGCACTGATACTGAAGAGAAGCGCTGCAGTGATTGCCCCTAAATATCCCCAGTGATGAGACATTGGAATCCACCACCTTAGTAAGTGTAGAGGATTATAACATTGGTGGGTGTTCTATCAGCATATTCGAATTCCTGAAAAGGCGATGATACTGGGATAAGCTACATTCTTAAATTGAGCAATTCGTTTTGGAAAATGATTCCTATGATTGAAGAACTTGAAAACCGAATGCGTGCTCGCGTACTAAAGGAGAGCGAGGCGGTGGCAATAAAGGAATGGACGGATTTTCTGAATAGACTGGATGTGCCGTTCTTCAACTATAGAGGTACCCATGTAACTGAGGTTGTAAGGATTGCCAAGTATCTAGCCAAAGAGACCGGTGCTGACTATGAAGAGGTCGTGATGG
>CBDVBC010000407.1:0-2279 GCA_965372125.1 Candidatus Hermodarchaeota archaeon
TTTCAAACAAATATATATCTTTAAATAATTTCGTCAGGAAAGAAATCCCCGAAATCCCCTCCACTACTTATGGGACCTTTTCTGTTTTCAAGTATCCTGCAAAATTCATTCCCCAGATTGTTGCCTTTGTTTTGAAGAAGTATGCTGAAAAGGGGATGAAGATTTTTGACCCTTTTGCAGGTCATGGTGTGACAGGTCTTGTCTCTCGGGTTTACGGGTTTGACTATGAGCTCTGGGACCTTAATCCCCTCTTGGAGACTATTCATGATTCTGCAATCAACACCAGGGATCACCTCGACCTACCTGAAATCCTCCAGGAGATTAGGCAGTCAGAGAAGGTGTTCTTGCCTAGATGGTCGAACCTTGGTTATTGGTTCCCTGAGCAGTTCCTGCCCACCCTCTCTAGGTTCTGGGGTTATATCCACTCTGTAAGAGATGAGGAGATAAAGCAGTTACTTTTGATTCCCATGCTCAAGGTCACCCGTTATTTCTCTTGGAGTGATGAAAAGATCCACAAGCTGTACAAGTCCAAGTTTTCGAAGCAGAAGGTAGAGAAACTCCTAGGAGAAGATTACGAGAAGGGGATCTATACCCGTTTTGAAAGGGCAGTTCTCTCCCTGCTAGGGAAGATCCGAGAATACAAGCAAATGAAGCCAGAGAAGGTCAAGTACCGGATTCGAACCGGTATCGATTCGCTAACAGAGAAGCTTGATGACCCGGTCGACCTTTTGGTGACATCTCCGCCCTACCTACAGGCCCAAGAGTACATCCGCTCAACAAAGCTTGAGCTGTTCTGGCTCGGAGAAGAGGAGGACTACATAAGGGAGTTGAGCCGGAAAGAAATACCCTACAGAAAGGTTCCAAAAATTGATGTGCATTCAGAGACATTCGAGGAATACCGGAGCCAGATCCGTGAAGAACACCTGCGGAGCCTCTACGATAGCTACTTCCATTCTATTCTGAAGATTTTCTCATCTCTGAGCGAGAAGGTGACAAAATACCTCTGCATATTCGTTGGCCCGGCAAAAGTGCGTAACCTTTCGGTTCCAATCGATGACATCGTCTCGGAGCACCTCTCCCATCTAGGATGGAAACATGAAATCACCTATATCGACCGGATTGTCTCAAGGGTTATGTTCAGGTCAAAGGTAAACCCTGCGACTGGTCTAAAGGATAGCAGGATGAAAACAGAGCACTTACTAGTAATGAAGCGAACAAACCGATAGGATAGCCTGTGAAACCAAGACACCCATTACCCGGTTCTAATCATAGCTTGGTTTGAGTTTCTCGGGGGTGTACATGTCCTCTTGTGGTCTGAGGGGTCTGAGTTTGTGTTTTTCCCATTTGAGCTGGACTGGTCTTCCAGAGATTGCCATCGCTTGTTCGATTAGATGTCCGATGAGTTGCAGGTCTGAGTAATCTCCTAAGGCAGCACGGCTCACCCTGCGTTGTCTATGTGTTGCCCGAAATACAAGCTGGACTGAGCGGTGGCTACGGTGCCTAGTTTTCACGTTCAGCTCTAGCCAACTGTAGGTTCTCCCGTGAACTCTGATACCCTCACCATCTAATCGGATACTAGGTGATTTCGGTAGCAATAGAATTACAGCAATCAAGGCTAGAAAAATAGCAGATGCGCCCAGAATTGTTCTCATAAGAGGTTGGAAGGGGGGAACCACTGCTAACCATACTACGGCGAAGAGGAGAATAACCAGTGATATGGTGCCGCCAGTTGTTGATTGGCGTTTATGGAAGGTACAGGTAACGTCTAGCTGTTGCCTTTGGTGGATCTGATACAGGCCCATGAGGGAGCGAATTCTGTCAGGAAGGAAGTTGCGCTGGTTAAGAAATCCCTTGTAACCCACAGCAACGAAGATAATCAAGGTGAGTGTGACAGGGATAGGAGCATTGGCACCATAAAGGAGGGGTTTAGAAGTAATGAAAGAGCTTGGGCTGGGCTTACCATTATTGGGTAAGCAAGGAGTGCTATCATTAACGCGATACCAGTTACGAGTCCGATGAAGAACGTGTCTAGAAAAGGCACGATGCTCAAACCAATCCCTAGCCCACGTTCACCCCTTCTAATTGTAGCCTTGACTCCTCGATTACTGAATTTCCCTCTTAGAAGCAGGCTCTTACCGCTTCGTTCCATGCTCACCTTGTCTAGGAGGAGGGGAAACATGTTATGAGCTTCTTCTATTTCGTCTATCGTGACCGAATCCGAATCAAAGAGATGAACCACCCAAGATACTCTCCAACCCCCATTGTAATATCTTGGTACT
>CBDVBC010000408.1:0-2277 GCA_965372125.1 Candidatus Hermodarchaeota archaeon
CAACGAATTTCTATAAAAGATGATTTTTTTACGAGTTCTGCTGTTCTTTTTTCACGGTCGGCTGCCGAGTTTCCGCATTTTACGATTTTTGCTCCATAGCCGCGGGTTGCCTCCATCTTGATTGGTGATGAATTTTCAGGCATTACTATTGTCGCTTTGACACCAAGGAGTATAGCAGCTAGTGCGACAGCTTGCGCATGATTACCAGAGGAATGGGTAATGACTCCTTTTCTTCGCTCCGCGGGTGACAGTTGGCTGATGGCGTTGTAGGCTCCTCGGAACTTGAAGGCTCCAACGCGCTGGAAATTCTCGCACTTCAAGAAAACCTCTCCGCCTATGAGAGTATTCACGGTGCGACTGGTCATGATGGGAGTATGGTGAGTGACCTGTCTAATCCGGGCTAGGGCAGCTTCTACTTCTTCAAACATTAGGGACACAACATTCGATGAAGTAATGGAGGCGAAGAGCTCTTAGCGTTTCCTATTCACTAGGCTTCAGCGGTGGATGGAGTTGCCTATAAACAGTGTCGACGATTCGCCAGGCGCCTTCGAGAGCCTCTTTGTGGGTTGGAGCAACATGGTTCACTGTGCAGACTGGGTCCCCAGGGTCAGCATAACTACCGGGGAGTGGAATATCTACAATACCTGAGACAGAGCTAAGATTAGGGATAAGACACCGTTGCTGGGCGTAGACGATGATGCGGGCACAGCTAGCAGTGTGGGGGGGTGCCTCATCCGGGATGTGTCCTTCACAGGCATCTATATGTAGTCTCACCTGGTTGGCGCCAGTTGCGAGTTCAATAGCCTCTAGTGTGCCTTGGAAGCGCGGGTTTATTTCCATGAAGTAGAGAGTCCCACCTTCAGTAACAACAAAGTCGAAACCGTTACTCCCGAGGAGTCCGAGGCCCTCGGTCATCTCCTCTGCCACAGATGCCAGCCCCGCGATGACTGAGGAGTCTGCTTGGAGGGGAACCACATTCCCGCAATAGGCTTTGGTGCGCCCCCGCCCTAGCCGGGGAAGTCCGATCAGCTGTTCATTGACAGAGACTGCGCACGCGGTTTGGCCGGTTCCTAGGACTGATACGCTAGCGTCTGTTCCAACTACTAGTTCTTGGACAATCACTGGCGCCTTACCGAAGGCGTGACGGATGGCATAACTGGCGGCTTCCTCTTCAGTGCGTAAGATTTGGGTGAAGGACCCCCCACTCCCATGGGAGGGCTTCACGACAACAGGCAGAGCCAGCCGGGTTACTGCGTTCCTGAAGGTTTTCTTGGATTTAGCTGACTCTCCTGCTGGTATCTCTGCCCCACAGCGTTGGGCTAGGTCAGCTGTTGTCTTACGGTCGCGTGCGGATTTCATGAGTTCAGGTGTATTGCCAGCTAGGGGGCCAAGATCGATGAGCGTTGTCCACTCGGTGGGGTTGTCGTCGAAGCCACCGCTAACTAGAATGTGCTGGACCTCATCGTGGCGTGAGAGGAGCTGCTCTGCACCTTCAATGAGAGTCTGGACGGTAGGGATTGATGGACGGTCTGGGCGTTCATCGGGTTGCTGATTGAGCACTGCAATTTGGTGGTCTGTCCACTGCTGGAGGTCTAGGTCACCCCAATAATCAACAGCAAGAACGCGGAATCCTGCCAGCTTTGCCGAGCGAGCCAAGGGCCGGACATTGAAGCCGATAACCAGTACCCAGGGCGTTCCGACAGACGTTGAATTAGACTGAGTAGTCACAAGGGAAATCCTCCGCCACTTTTTCTATCTTAAATTCGTAAAGACTCGAACCCTACTACTTTCTTACATTATTATATGAAAAGTCTTCCCGTGGCGGAGGAGTAAAGGATTCTATCCTGCTCTGCAGAAAATGTTAAGAGGTTATAGATAGAATTTCAATAGGAAGAAACCCGACACCAGGAATAACAATGTCAATCACTAATCTCACCCCCGATGATGTAACGATACTAATCTTTTGCAAGACCTGCCAGACTGAAATAGAGGTCACAATCCATCGAGCCGTGATTGACAACGCTAAATCCTATCCCATCGGTCACCTCCATTTACACGGTAACCCGCCGCATGGTCTTACCCTCTATATTGATCGGCATTATGGGGTCCGGGGAACCGAGCTAAGCGAAGCGTTGACCATTGAGAAGCCAAAGGAAATTGCGCCACTCACAAGCTTGGTGTTACTCCGGGTTCCGAAGAGGCTAAAACAAACCGCGATGGTAATGCTAAAACTGCGGCAAGGTTTCAATCCGTTGCTTAAAAGTCAAGTTAAATTAC
>CBDVBC010000409.1:0-2276 GCA_965372125.1 Candidatus Hermodarchaeota archaeon
GAAAAAGAAAGGGACATATCACACCGGGAACTCCGTAGGATGGAATATATCGACGTGGAAAAGTGGGCGGAGATGGTGGGAGAGAGGATACAGGAAAAGCCGGACTCTGAGAGGGAGGCAAAGGAGAGCCCTCCGGGCAGGGAGTTAACTCTTGACGAGGCTCTTGCGGGAGACACCTCCGACTCGTGGATAGACCACAAAGCGGACGCAGCAGAGCTGGTAAAGGCAGCAATCAGGGAAGGGGAGGAGAAGAGTAGAACAAGGACTCATCAAGCCACCCGAGAAGTCACCGAAAAGGAAGAGATTGATGGAGGCCCCAAAACCCGAAGCGGAGAATACGGCGAGAGGATACAAGAACAGGAGCTCAGTGAAGCACCGAAGACCAAAGAAGAACTGAGACATGACTTGGAGGAACCGCCTCACGAATTAGAGAAATTAAGGCAGACCCTCCTAGAATCCCTCGATAAACAAATGGAGATAACAAGTGCTAGAGAGATTCGCGCCATGTCAGAGGAGGAGTTCCGGGGCTGGTTTCTATCAGTGGATATCATAGAGATTCGCAGTGTAGACGTTGTGAAGGCTATGCTCGAGAGAGACATGTTCGCTGAGGTCAGGGAACAAGAAAAATTCCGGAAAAACCTCGAAACATTCGAAAGACTCGACAGACGCTATCGGACGCAATATCCCGGTGTCCCAAGGATATTACAGGATATCAAGAGGGTGCAAGAAAAGGAGTGGATTGGGGAAATCGAGCGGATAGTACCTTTCTGTCCAGAAGTTTTGAAGGTAAAGACCAGACTTGAGGAATTACGCGTAGTTCTTTCTGCAGTGGAGGGGGGCGAAGAAAAATACCATCAGTTTAGGGACGAGGTTCATAAAGCTGTCGCCATCAGGTGATGATGTGGGTGTGCGGCTTGAGGAACTCGAACAGGAAATCGAGAAACTCAACGAGAAGGCATTCACCCTTGAAGAGAAAGATACTAGCCCCCGCTTTGATGCGGAGGGGCGCGAAGGCGATGCTCACGTACGCCATGCTGATTTTGAGGAGGGTAATCCTTTTGCGAAGGCAGAACAGGCGCTCCGCGAGAATCCCCCCTCCCCAGAGAAGCTGCGGGAGAGCGACGCGCGAATCGATGAGGTTGTGCGTGGTATGGTTGACTGGGAAGAGGACACGGGCGAAGGGAGGGCTGAGAGGGGTTTCGGGTAACCCTTGACCCTCTCTTTAAGGCTGCAGAAACGCCTTCCAAAATACTTGGCAACATCCCAATATTACCCCGTTCTCTAGTTTCTCTCATAGCCAAAACGCATAAAAAGAAACCAAAATCCGCCTGCCAGCAAGGGAATACAAGATGAGAAGAGCAAGGTGGCTTGTATCACTGAAGTTTCTAGGGTTAACCGTACTTGATCGTTTCTTGCATCCAGGTGTGGTGTTTTTCCAGTAGTTGAAAGAGCCGTTCGTATGCGGCACCAGCTTCCGAGGTTTTCATTTACATTAGCACCTGATGAAATATCCTTGCACGTCTTTAAAGTGGTAGAATTCTACTTTGAAAATCATTAAAAACCATTGTGTTGAACGATGTAGTGTTAGTAGGAAGGTTTTCTGTCATGCCCAAATCAAAGAGGAAAAGAAGTTCCGAAGGCCCAATGCCCGCTGCTGGTGCTGGGTTGATCCGGTTCTTCGCAGACCAGAGTGAAGGAATTAAAATCGGTCCAATCACTGTTATTGTATTATCAGTTGCTCTTCTTCTTTTTGTCCTGCTCGCACAATTTGGAGTATTCTCAATTTTTGGGATTTAGAGATTAGTAGATAATTACTAGAGAGGCATTGAATCTACACCACTTGAAATGCAGCTTCAAGAAGCCCCACTAGTAGCTAATTAGCTTGTCTTACAAGAAGCTAAATAGTGTTGATTAATTCCACGTCGTAGGTATTGTCTTCTCTTCCACGGGGGAAAAACAAGTGTCGGGATTTTCTACTGATTTCCAGCTTGTAGGCTCCAAGAATATTGCTGTCATTGCTGGAATGCAGCGAATCTTATTTGATCCCCCAAAAGCTCCTAAGCACCTGGAATCGCAACATAGCGTTGCCTGTATCTCTCACGCGCATTCCGATCACACTCGAGCATTTGCTAGTTCAATAGACAAATATGCGACGAAAGTAACTCTTGATATCCACCAAGCTCTAGGGGGACAAACCCGAAAAGCCCAGCCAGTAAATTTGGGTGATAAACTCAGATTATCTGAAGGAATCGATCTCCATGTTCATCCAGCGGGCC
>CBDVBC010000410.1:0-2268 GCA_965372125.1 Candidatus Hermodarchaeota archaeon
GGGGGGGCCGCGGGGAGCACGCCGGGGCGGGGAGTATGGGTTGGGGTAGCAGTTGGGAAGATGGGTCGATCGCTTGTGGGTGTAGGTGGTAGTGGCTGGAAAGCAGTCGGTGTGGGGGCCGAATCTAGGGGAACGGTGATTAATATTGTTTCTGGAGTGGGAGGGAGAGATAGTGAAGCTGAAGAGCCGGGAGTGAACACACAACCACTTAGAAGTAATATTATTACTACCAGATAAAGTTGTTGGAATCGATGTATCTGCCTTGCTGGATGCATATCACGTAGGGGTAGGAGTTACTGTGGGCGTGGATGTGGCGGTTTCGGTACTAGTTGTTGTTGGTGTTTTTGTAAAAGTCGGTGATGATGTTTTGGTGTTTTTTGGCTTTGGGATTTTTGTAAGTGTATTCGTTGGATTTGGTGTGTTGGTAGGCACGTTTGGCACCCACAGCCTTGATCCTGTGCGGATTTTGGTAGAGGTTCCCAGGCAATTTGCCCATTGTAGAGCTACCACTGTAACACTGTATGCTTTCCCCAAACTATATAATGTGTCTCCAGTCTTTACAATGTAAGTAACCCATCCGGCGGGGGGACCACAGGAGGAGATTTGAGTATAGGTGGCTGTGGACATTGTGTTGGGTACAAAGATTACACTGCCTGGAGGAAGGTAATCGTTCTGTAAACAGTTAGCGGCCTTTAATTCTGCAGGCGTGGTTTGGTAGCTGTTGGCAAGATTTTCAAGGCTGTCGCCATACTGCACAAATAACGGGACCCAACCATATGGTGGGGGGCAATTTGTTGGAATCTGGAAAGGGGTCAGTGTAGAGGTAGGCGAGAGGGGAGTTGCAGGTGTGGGTTCAAATGTCGGAGAGGTGTTTTCCGCCGTCGCTGTGGGGGGTGTATAGAGAGTTGATGTGGCCGTTTGAGAAGCGAATAGCGTTGTGGTGCTCGTTGGTGGCGGAAAGGTATTGGGGCTGAGTGTTCCACCACGTTGGCCTTCTGCGATCGCTGCTATGATGCTCCCAATAGCCATCACAAAGGAAATCACAACGATCAAAATGCCATACAATCCCTTGCGCGATTCCTTCACGATTCCTAGCCTCCAGATGTGTCAGAGATTTGAGGAGTGATCGGCATCAGGACGCTGAAGGTTGAGCCAACACCTAATTCGCTTTCCACCCAAATTCGTCCGCCGAGTGCTTCAGTTAAGGTCTTCGCTATGGAAAGACCAACACCTGTGTCTCCCACACCTTGGATGAGGGGGTTATCTGCCCGATACAACCGGGAAAACACGCGAGGAAGGTCTTCTTTAGGAATGCCTCCACCTGTATCGGTGACTTCAATGCGGATAATTTCTTCATCATTTTTTTCAGAGGCCTCAGCTTTTATGAAGATCTCACCTTCGACAGGTACGGCAGCTCCTGCATTCTGCAGAAGGTGGAGCATGATCTGATGAAGTGAGTCTTTATCAGTGTTCATTTTAGGTAATTTTTGAGGTAGGTCTACCCGTAATGTAATATTTTTTTCCCTAAATTGGGCACTAGTGACCTCGATAGCTTCATCGATAACGTCCATCAGCTCGATAGTTTGTGGAGTAAGGGCCAGATTACCAGATTCTAGAGTAGTAATTTGAATCAAATTACCAATCATGTGGTTCATTCTATCGGTAGACGCTTTAACCCGTTCGAGAAATTTCCGTTGTAGCGCTCCGAGGATGCCCACAGATTCGCTGATCATTAGATCTGTATACCCACCGATGGAAGACATAGGTTGGCGTAGCTCTTGGGCAATGGATGCAATTACCTCTGCTTGTTCATTCGAAAGTGCACCCCCATTGCTTAGCGCTCTGTCTTCAAATGCAGTTGCTTTCTGGTTAACATGATTAAGCTCGGTTTGAAGTGTGTTGATTTGTTCTATTGACCTGTTCAGTTCACTTGTAATATCTTCACTAGTGTCGTCTGGAGTGGAAGAAATCCCTTGTTTTATCTGCAAAAGTTGTTCAAGATTTTCCTTGAGTTCTTTATTTTCTACCTCGAGATTTTCTAAAGATGCCAGAGTGGTCTCATGGTCCTTGAGAAGGGTGGCAATATCTTGAGAATCGCTGCCTTGATATTCGATCTGGGTAGCTAAAATTGCTAGTTCTCCTGCTACATTTTCCTTTTCCTGAATTAGTTTTTCTTTTTCGGCTTCTATACTTTTTAGCTGTTCGGTAAGGTGACTGACTAGATTTTGGTTTCCTGAGCGCGCTCTTTGGATTACGTCAGAGATAATT
>CBDVBC010000411.1:0-2267 GCA_965372125.1 Candidatus Hermodarchaeota archaeon
AACTGGAGGCCTTCATCAAGGCGGGGGTGGACCATTTCTGCCTAGAGGTCATCAACGGCGTGAGCCGACGCAATGCCCCGTTCACCTACTGGGATGTCTCACGCATCCTTGCAGAGGATATTATCCCCCTCCTCAAATGAGAGACTGCACTTCAGAAACATTACTCAAACTTCAATGGGCGCCTCCGGATTATTAATTCATTAACAACTTTTTAAAATACAGGAAATCCAGCCCAATTAGGAGTGAAAGATTTGCTAAGTGAAAATGAGTTGAATATGTTCTTTTCTATGCTCCAAACTAGGAATAATAACGTCTATATGGGTCCAACTCGGTACATGCTGACTGAGAGTTCCCTACTGTTAGACCTGCAGCAAGAAATCGAAGCAGTCGTGGGCTCAGATGGTGCGTTCGCACTGTTCTACCATGCCTCAAAGGAAGCGGGTAAAGCAGCAGCAGAAGATACGGGCTTTACTCAGTTGTTTACAGGAATGCCCTTTACCGAACACATTGGGTTTGTCCTGAAAATATCACAGTTTCAAGGATGGGGGCTCTACGAAATCAATGAATTCCGCGAAGATCCCTTCCGTTTAGTAATCCGAAACAAGCACACCTATATTCGTGATGTCTATGGGGGGAAAGCTGACGGTCCCCGCTGCTACTATACTTCCGGCTTGGTAGATGTCTTCGAAGCATTTGTCAAAATGGGAAATCGCGACCTCAAACTCCAGATAACAGAAACCAAGTGCAAAGCCAAAGGCGATCCCCACTGCGAATGGGTCATAGAACCCGAGGCAATAGAGTAGGAGGATATTACAAATGGAAGACCAACTTCAGAAACTCAAAACCGAACTCCGTATTGAAGAGGGTTACCTGAAACTTAAGAACCAACGCCTCCTCATTGTGAGCAGCCCTTGGTTCACCGCGATGCAGCTAGAACTTGAGAACACACTAGGTGCCATGGGCGCTGCTACACTAATCAAGAATGCCGCTAGAACCTGGGGAACACGAATGATTGACATCTACACACCCCAAGTCCAAGGAAAGACCCTCGAAGAGAAAACTAGGCATATTCTCGAAACCTACAACTTCAAAGGCTGGGGGCTATCGGAACTCGTCGAACTCTGTGAGAATCCTCTCCGGATCGTCGTGAGAAAGACGTACCCCTATTACGAAAACGCTTACAAGGGTTCAGCGGATGACTCCCGCTGCTACCTCTACTTCGGCGTGATGACGATAATCGCAGGCTTCGCCAAATCAGAGCAGTCCCCCGAGCTAGAAATTACCGAGACAAAATGCATCGCGAAGGGCGACCCCCACTGCGAATTCGTCATTAAACCAAAACAAGAAGATTGAACTATCAAAGAGTGTAGGTAGTGCTCGCGCCGACTCTGATACAACTGGTTCCATTTATTTGGACAACGTATAATCCTACACCAGTAGAAAATATTGTAGGATGCTGTCGTAAGCAATGGACGAAACCTTCCGAGTACACAATCGTCGTATACGCTCAATCGACGTGATCCGAGGAATCGCCGTAATTGGCATGATCTACAACCACTTTGGCCACGCCCTAGTGGGCACCGCTTCCCTCTCCCCCCTAGCCCTCACCATCTTGTTTCCCGCCATCTGGGGGCAGGGTCTCTTCTACGGATTCATCGGCGTGACTACCGTCATGGTGGATCATAGGATGAAAGCCAAGGGCGTCCCACAGAGCGCAATCTGGCGGCGCTTGTTACCCCGCGCCGGTATGATCCTGCTCATGGGGTATCTCATGTCGATAATGATGGGGGGCTGGTGGTGGGTACTTGACTGGAGCGTACTCCAGCTAATCGCAGTCGCTATGATTGTTTCTCAGCTTGCGGTGCGGATACCTGCACGGTACCGCATAGTGCTTCCAGTGTTCTTTGTGGCTATGACACCAGTTCTGCAGATATGGTTGAATTACTCAGCAGTCTCTACCGCGGTCACTTACCTCCCCCCCCAGAACCTTCTTGAGCATTTAGTGGCGATGATCGCAACCGGAAGGCTGCCACTCTTCCCCTGGCTAGCCGCTCCCTTGATTGGCACACTCATTGGGGAAGCGCTAGTAGCCCCGTCAAAACAACCACGAAAACTCACCTATGCATCTCTTGTGGGTGGTACAACCCAGCTCTTATGCCTCATACCCCTCGTGTTCCTAGCAGGAGACACCCTAACTCAATCCCCCCTCACCAATGGGTACTTCCTACAAGTCAATGGGTTAGCGCTCATTGTCATAGCCGCTGTGG
>CBDVBC010000412.1:0-2256 GCA_965372125.1 Candidatus Hermodarchaeota archaeon
CCGCGAAAATATAAGCCTGGATAGTGCCGGTGATCAGATTCAGAAACATCAGCCATATTCCCGAACGACACAAACTTGCTAATCCCAACATTCTTAGCCGCTGCCCAGTCAAGCACAGCAGAGCCAAAGGCACCACTCTGCGTTATGAAGGCAATATCACCGGGTAAGGGACGCTTCAACCGGTAGGAGGGTAGAAAGAGTGTGTCGACATGGGAGCGGGGATCAAAGACTCCGATGCAGTTAGGTCCGATCAAGCGGACTCCAGATTCCTGGGATAGCTTGGTCAGCTCCGCTTCACGTTCGATTCCTTCTCCTCCGGTTTCCTTAAAGCCGCCACTAATCACCACAACCGCCTTCACACCTTTAGTGATGCAGTCACTGAAAGCCTTCACGACTATCGCGGCGGGAAGAGCGATAACAGCAAGGTCAACAGGTCCCGGAACGTCTGCGAGGCTAGGGTACGCCTTTTGTCCGAGAATATCCTTGGCTTTCGGGTTAATGGGATAGACCTTGCCCTGGTAGCCCGACCGTACAAAGTTCTTGAAGATTGTGTGACCGAACTTGCGGATTTGCCGGGAAGCCCCAAGGACCGCCACACTACGCGGTTCAAAGAAGTAACGGAGCGAATCATCACTCACAACAAGACACCTCGCAACTATAATGGTAGAAGCCAGCTTTTTTACCTTATACATTGACCATCCTTGGTGGAGGAGATAGGCATTTATTTACAGAAGAAGCTCTCTGGAACCTGAATAACAGTAGGACCCAACACACGAGGTATCCAAGATGGAGAAAATCGAGACTCAAGTTGATCGCTTCTTTAATCCCCGAAACGTCGCAATAATCGGAGCATCCCGAAAACCAGGCAAGATAGGCCACATAATTGTAGAGCAGATGGTGTCAGCCAAGTTCCCCGGGCGGCTCTACCTAATTAACCCCAAGGCAGCAAAACAGGGGATGCATATCATGGGCATCAAGACGTATGCCTCCGTTTTGAACTGCCGGGGAAAAATAGACCTCGCAGTAATCGTCGTACCTGCAAAGATTGTCCCCCTGGTCATGAAGGAATGCGCGGAAAAACACATCCCGAACGCAATCGTCGTCTCGGGAGGCTTTCGAGAATCGGGACCCAAGGGAGAAGCCCTTGAAGCCAAGATGATGGAAATTGCCCGCAAGGGGAAAATCCGCATTCTGGGACCCAACTGCTTGGGAACCTTCAGCCCCAAGAGTAACATCGACACCCTATTCATACCAGAGAAGACAACCCCCCGCCCCGGATCAGGGCGCATCGCCTTCATAACCCAGTCAGGATCAGTGGGGGGTGCAGTGCTAGCTTTTGCGTATAACGAGGGGATTGGAATCAGCAAGTTCGCCAGCTTCGGAAACGCAGTAGACCTAGATGAAGGAGACCTCATCGACTACCTAGAAGACGACAAAGACACAGCCGTGACCGGCTTGTACCTGGAATCTGTGAGTCGAGGAAGGAAGTTCATCAACATAACCAGACGAGCCAGCAAAAACAAGCCCTTCATCGTGATAAAAGCAGGCAGGAGCGAAGCAGGGACCCGTGCAGTATCCAGCCACACCGGCTCACTGGCTGGTACAGACCGGCTCTACGACGCAGCCTTCGAAGCAGGCGGTGTCATCCGGGTGAAAACCATCGGCGAATTCTTCGATGTCTCCCTCGCACTGGCATACCAACCGCCAATGAAGGGCAACAGGGTTGCAGTGGTTACTAACGGTGGAGGATTCGGTATCATGACACTCGACGCTCTCTCAGATTACGAGATGGAGGCACCCGAACTATCAGCTAAGCTACAAAAGCAGCTCCACCAGAAACTCCCATACTATTATAGCGTCAAAAATCCGGTTGACCTGACTGGTTCCGCGACCGCTGAGCAGTTTTCCTTCGCCATCAACACCCTACTCAAGAGCAAGGAAATTGACGGAATAATTACCATACCTCTGATAATGACACCATTACTAGACCCTGATCAGGTGACCAAGGCCATAGTGGAGGCATCAGACACAAGAAAGAAACCCATACTCGTCGTGACAGTCCCAGCCAACGAGGAGATCCGCCAACGCCTTAAGTATATGCGCAGGGCAGGTGTACCTGCCTATGAGCTGCCCCTTTTTGGTGCACGGGCAATGGCTGGTCTAGCAAGATATGGAGAAATCCTGCGCCGCCCCACCGCCTGACTCACCCAGGCTAGTCTAGGTCTGGCGAAGTGTCTAGGAAACAGAGCAGTTCGT
>CBDVBC010000413.1:0-2256 GCA_965372125.1 Candidatus Hermodarchaeota archaeon
AGGATCTGGTCTTGAATCAGAGGGGTTTCGGTGGTGTAGCGGTCTAGAAGTGTTTGGACTACTTGGGGGTCGCGGAGAAAGGCTAGGGCGCTGATGGCTTGGAACCTGACTTCTTGTTCCTCATCTTCTAGGAGGGGAAGTAGAGCCGGTATCGATTTTGGTGTGCCGATGAAGCCCACGGCAATTGCAGCAGCAGCACATATGTCAGGGTTTGGATCCTTCAAGGAGGCGTGAAGTTGTGGAAGAGCAGAGGAGGCAGCTGGCCCGATTTGCCCAAGCTCGCGTATTGCTACTAGCCGCTGTTGATGATCTGTTCCTGCTAGAGCTTCTAGGAGTTGACCTAGTTGTGGGAGTTCATCACTGAGCGGGGGAGTATCTTCTGGTGGCATTGGCAAACCTCAAAGATTCTGGCTTCTATCCCCTTATGTCTTTTATCACAGCGGAAAACCTCTGATATTGGTACTCTTGATTAGGATCTTCGTTTCTTCTTTCGTTTTCTGCGCTTTACCCTTCGTCGACGCGGGATTTCGGTGGGAGGTTCAGGGGGACGGAACCGCTTTGGCCTTATTTGGTATTCGAGTGGCGGAGAGAAGTAGCTGCTGACGATTACACCCATCTCTCCTCCAATCCCACAGATTAGTCCTCCTAGGAGAGAAAGTAGGAGCTGGGGTGCGGGGAATACTTGGCTGAGGATTATCCAAGCAGCGATTGATGCCTGGGGATATAGAATGAATAGGGTTCCGAAGAAGAAGAACCAGACTGAGGTCCCCGCTGCAAAAGTTACGAGTATAGCTCTGACATCACGTTTGAGGAGAAACCCCGCAATGCCGCCAGCGATGGCTATGAATAGGCCGAAGCCGATGAGCTGGATGAGGAGTGCGAGGATAAAGCAGACCAGGAAACCTGTGACGGGGTGGTGTTCTTTGTAAGCGAAGCTGCGGAAACTTTCTCGAGGTGTAGACATTTTCATGACATCTCTCTAGAGGTTCCTTCTATTCAGGTGTGAGGACTAGGGTGGACTCGGGGCTACTCACTGCCTCGGGTGTTGCGGGAATGCCGAGGGAGTGATATTCACCTGCAATCCAAAGGCCTAGTTGATCTAGGTAGTGAAGACTATAGGGGTTGCTGCTTTGTCCACCTGGGATGACGCCCAATGAATGGTCAGGGTTGCTCAGGTCGATGATTTGCCGCCAGGTGGCGCCGGTGTTGACATAGAATCCGGGAGAAAAGTTCACGGTGCATTCATCGCCATCGATGGGAACTACTGGAGCGTTCAGGTAGGGGAAGGTCGTGCTCATGGTATGCTCGATTACGAGGAGGTGAATAGCCCCGTATTCCCATTGTGCCATGTTGGCTCCCAGGAGGAGCTCGAGGGAGTCTATGGATTCAGTGAAGCTCTCTTGTATGATGTCATCACGGGTTTGGATGCCGCTACGACTAATGTTGTTGAACCATGTCGGGTGATTGGTGAGGGTAAAATTCTCCAATACTGCGGCGTCTGGGAAGGGTCCCTCTGGGAGGCCTGCGTCTGTGTATTCGTCGCCAAAGGTGGCTTCCCTGAACATGTGGAAGAAGTTAGCCCAGATTGTGGCACCGATACTGGTTGTGACCATTTGGCAATCCCAGCTCTGAAGCTCTGTGGCCGCCTCGTAGACTAGGGGGTCGCTTGTCGGGGTTACGGCGCTGAGGACAACACTTGCGATGAGGTCTTTGAGAGCGGCAGCTTGGAGAGAGTATGTGTCCAGTTGGATGGCTTTCATATCAGCTACTGTTTGGCCAGTGGAGTCGTTGACGAGCTGTGTAATCCGCTGGGCCCGATGAGCAGGAGCGAAGGTGTAGCCCAGATAGTAGGGGTAGCTGGAGTTAACTGGACGGTTATTAGCTGAAACAAGATAGCCAGTGGAGGGGTTGAAGCTTTGGGGCAACTCGGCGAAGGGGATGAAGCCAAGCCATTCGTGTGTACCCGCGGATCCGTTCATGGGAGTCGGTCCTCCCCCTGCGGGCCGAATGGGATGGAGCCCAGTGGCGTGGTATGCGATGTTGTTTGATGTATCCGCGTAGAGATGGTTAAGGCTGGGGTTATCTAGGAGAGTTAGAGCAGTTTGGTAGGCTGTGTGAGTTGACGCTTGGGCTATTCTGAGGTAGGCTTCTGCTGCTCGGGACCCATTGTTTCCGTTCCATTTCAATGCGATGCGTCCGTCTGGCTCATCAAAGAGGGGACCATGAACTGTGGTGTTGAAGTAGTAGTTGTAGGGG
>CBDVBC010000414.1:0-2251 GCA_965372125.1 Candidatus Hermodarchaeota archaeon
GACATTCACTCCGCCTACTAGCCCGTATTTCCCACGCAGACTATCGGGATCCGCTTTATCGACAAAGGTAGCGCCTAACACCCCTCTGAGCTGTCTTACGATATCATTGCCCTCAAGAACTGTGGCTACAACTTTACCTACCCGGATAAATTGTATTAACCAAGGATAGAAGAATTTCCCTTTGTGAACGGCATAGTGCTGTTCAGCAAGTGATTTTGGAACCCCACGCTCAACAAATCCAAGAGGTGTAACATCAGGAAGAGCCTCAAGGATTCTTTCAAGTACAGCAGCCCCTACCCCTCGACGCATAGTGGCGTCTGGCTTTAAAACTAGTAGTGTTCGTTCCATCAGAGTTTACCTCGTCTAGCTAAAAACAAATAACATCATAAAAAATCCTTTGACTAGACAACGTATAGGGGAATTACACAAGCCTTAAATATCGTCCCTTAATTCGGGGAAAAACTCGGAAAGAATTCAGTAGTCTGAATATACTTGGGACTGTAGATGTCGTCTAAAACCATTCGTCAGCCAATTGTATGTATGCTTGGTCACATTGATGTAGGCAAGACCCTCCTACTAGATAAAATACGGGGAACAGCGGTACAAGCTAGGGAAGCAGGCGGTATCACACAGCAAATCGGGGCCAGTTTCTTTCCTCTTCCAACTCTTAAGGAAATTGTTGGTAACCTCTTAAAAAGCCTCAATCGTGAATTCACTCTGCCTGGTCTGCTCGTTATTGATACACCAGGCCACGCTGCATTCTTCAATCTAAGGAAGCGGGGGGGTACTGTTGCGGATATCGCCATCCTTGTTGTTGATATAGTCGATGGCTTGCAGCCGCAAAGCTATGAATCGCTACGAATACTACGCACACGCCGAACACCTTTCTTGATCGCACTAAACAAAGTAGACCGGCTCCCCGGTTGGAAACCTCAAGAAACAAGAAGTATTACTGAATCATTACAAAGTCAAACTGAATACGTTCAAAAATCACTGGACGAACGCCTCTATGAGGTAATGGGGGACCTCCATCGAGAAGGGTTTCAGGCCAATCGTTTTGACCGAATTGAAGATTTTTCACAGACCATCGCTGTGGTACCTACAAGTGCGAAAACTGGTGAAGGACTATCTGAACTGCTCCTTGTTCTTATTGGGCTAGCCCAGGAATATTTAGAACAACAACTCCAAACCACACCTGGTCCAGGGAAAGGCGTCGTTCTTGAAGTAAAAGAAGAGCCAGGTCTCGGCGTCACTATTGACACGATAATCTTTGATGGAATAATCCGCCAAGGAGATACCATCGTTGTTGGTGGGCTCCCAGAGCCTATCACTACCCACATCAAGGCACTTCTAATGCCCAAACCTCTCGATGAAATCCGTGACCCTAAAGAGCGATTCACACAAGTTGAAGAGGTTGTTGCTGCAGCTGGTGTAAAAATCGCCGCCCCAAATCTTGATGATGCAATTGCAGGAGCAGGACTTTATGTTACTACATCAGAGGAGGAAGAGGCAGCAGCTCGTGAACGAATCCTTAAGGATTTAGACACGGTGCGAATAGAAACCGATAAGCTCGGAGTACTCCTCAAATCTGATACACTGGGATCGTTGGAAGCGCTCATCGGTTATCTTCGCGATCGCAGTATTCCTATCCGCAGGGCTGATATTGGTGATATCTCGAAGAATGATGTCATTGAGGTCTCAACGGTCAGGGATGCCGACCCTTTACTTGGGGTTATTCTAGTTTTCAATAGTAAAATATTGTCTGACGCAGGCATTGAAGCATCAGACCTACAAGTTCCTATCTTCCAAAGCCGTATCATTTATGATCTTGTTGAACAATATGAATTATGGGTTGAAGAAAAGAGAAGAGAGATAGAGGCTGCGCTCCTCGGGACAGTGATTTTTCCTGGTAAAATGGAAATCCTCACGGGATATGTGTTCCGCCAAAGTAGCCCCGCTGTCGTCGGAGTCCGTGTTCTTGGTGGGCGGCTCTCACCGAAAACTAAACTAATCCATTCTGATAACCGCCGCGCAGGTACAATCCAACAGCTTCAAGACAAGGGAAAAACCGTCTCTGAAGCACGCATTGGCGCTGAAGTCGCTGTTTCAATTAAAGGCGTCACCGTCGGTCGGCAAATCAATGAAGGCGACATCCTCTATATCGACCTCCCTGAATCGATGGTCATTAAACTCAACCAGGAGCTTAAGGACAAACTAACTTCTGATGAACTGGATATTTTACAAGAGCTGC
>CBDVBC010000415.1:0-2235 GCA_965372125.1 Candidatus Hermodarchaeota archaeon
TCTTTTCCTGGTGTGCCTTGCTTGAACTTGGAGGGATAATCAGCATAGTTGCAGGAGGGGCAAACTTTGACAAAGTGGGGCAATGGGTTGGCACCCCAGTATTTCGGATAAAAATCGGTATCTTTGGATCCGTAGCCACAAGACCCGATACTTGTTCCTTTGAATGTTGTTTTGCATTTTGGGCATACAATAACTATGGAGTTCCATGTGGTCATGTTTTTCGACCCCAATATGTAAGTATATTACAGATTACAAATATTAAGTTTTATGGTGACCTCTAACTGATGTCCTAAAACCCAATTATCTTAAAAATCGCTAGTTCCCAAACCTTTTTGGTGAAAGACCCCTAATCCCTTAATAGTGGCATGGCAGGGACTAGCTTTGGCCAAGTTCAAGTACTATACGATTTATCGGTGCAGCACATGCGGGAAGCGAACCCGGATCCACGGCAAGTTGACATCCCAGCTTGTACTTCCCAGGGGAGTAAGTTTGTGCTGTAAGCTCCCCCGATTGAAAAGGGAACACCACGTGTTAATTTCGAAGTATAAGGAAGAACAAGAAGACGGAGAAGCAGCAGAACAAGTAACCACACAGCAGAAGAGCTTGTTCGACAAAGACTAGCTGTCAACCAGGGTTTTCCTAATTTCTTCTTGGACCGCGAAGATCTCCCAGTATCATCAAGAGAGCTTTCCACCGTCAAGAGTAGGAGGCCGATGCAGCCGTGTATCACTTACTTCTCGGATAAACATCCACTGGCTCTGAACCTAAAAAGTTGTATAGAGAGGATGGTGACGGGTTTTCGGTGGCGTGGGAGGATAAGGACCTTCAGGTGAGGCGTAGGCTAATAGAGCATCTGTGACTGCGACGGTTGAGAAGAAGCGGGGTGCGTGGAGTAAGGGTCCGGGGAGGACATAGTCGGCGCCAGCAATCTGGAGGTAGGTACAAAGCGTGGGTGCGACATATCGCTTTGCAGTAGGTGAGATTTGGCTTGAGCGTTCCCAGAGAGCCACGCTGTTCGCAGGGCCTGCACCTACTGGAAGCCCGAGTTCGCGTTTTATGATTGGTACGGCAGCGGTAGCCAAGCTGAAGCCAGCAAGGTCGAGGGCGACGGTGTCGATGAGTGGCTTTGTGACTCCTGCCTTCTTGGCTTTAGCGAGAAGTCCCTTCTTGCCCTTGGTGCCACGGAGCACATCAAGTCGTCCCTTCGGATCAAGGCTCAGGGGATTGTGGGCGAGGAGGATGGCAGCACTAACACCTGAAGCGCGGATAGCCTCCAGCTCTTCATCAGTTGAGAGGTGACTAATAGAATCATAGATGGCAAGGTCTGCGCGGCCTGTATCTCCAACGTGCTTCAAGCCTGCAAGCCGGGTTTCACTTGAGCTGCTGTCAATGAGGAAAGGAGTTGAAGGTACTGCCTCAGCTAGGAATTCGAGGTAACGAACCATCGCTTTTGGTGTTTCGGCGAGGACATCAAGAACTAGAGGGCAGCCAGTGATTCCGCTGAGTTTGGTTGCTCGGTCGAGGTAGCGGCGAACCCGTTTTTCGTCGAAACGACCCACCTTGTGGTCATTAACTACCCTGTCTCCTTGATGAAACGTGGAGAGCATAATCGTAGTAGGGTAATCGGAACGGTGACCACCAATCATAAAATTGCCGATTTGGAAGACCACTGGTTCCTTGGTTGTTTTATCTGTCACCATTTCAAACATATCCTAAACGATGTAATGTTGTGAAGGTCTTAAAGAACTACTGGTCATTAGCACCAGTCCTGATACTCCACCCGAAGAGCAATTTGAAAGAGATGACTGTAGACCTATTCCATTTTTAAGTAAAAAGAGAGGAAGGAAGGCTAGGTGAATATTTACCATGAACAGATTCGATCACATGATTCTAGCTACAGTCTCCTTCGCAATCATCTGGCTAGTGATGAAATACCTACAAGCGCTGGCACTTGTTCCTATCAGCGTAATGCCTGAAACTGTGGGCTTCTGGTTCATCTTCGTCGGATGGCTCGGCGCGATGTTCCCCGACTTTGACCACGACTGGAAACCCTTCATGGGCCACCGTGCGTGGATCACCCACAGCTTTATCATGCCACTGATCTTTGTTGCTGCTATCTGGTTACCACTTAGATGGTTATTCTCTGGGGCCCTATTGGGTACTACAGCTCTTTGGGGAGTTGTATGGTGGGCGGCGGCTGACCGGTATTTCATAGCAATATTCTTCACTGGTGTT
>CBDVBC010000416.1:0-2230 GCA_965372125.1 Candidatus Hermodarchaeota archaeon
AAGGTTTACCAGTTTTCAACGTTACAAACTCTTTTCCCTTGACAAGCCAGTAGACTAGGGAAAGAGAAGACCAGAGGTGCATTCCTTGCTGAAAGATTTGGATAGATTAATGGAAAAGTACCAGGTTGGCGCCCTCTTCCTTGAGGGAAAAAGCATCCACAAACCCAACCTGTACTATATTACACGGTTCCTAACCGTTGACAACTGCTTCTATGTGAAAACACCTGGTAAATCTGGTGTGATTGCGGCAACGGATCTGGTTTGCGATCGGGCTCGAAAGCTCTCATCGATAAAGGAATACCATAGCATATCTCACATTCATGAGAAGGCAGTACGAGATGGAATAGAGCGGCGGGAGATGGAGCGCTCCATCGTGGCAGACATCACCGATAAGCTCCTGCCCTTAAACACCGTTTTAGGAATCCCCCGAGAAACCGACGCTCAAGTCGTGGAGGATTTGCATCGGAGTGGAATGATGACCAAGTGCGTGAACGACCTATTCTTGGAAGCGCGTGAAACAAAGGATGCAGCGGAACAGAAGGCAATTCAGAAGGCTAGCAGAGCAACGGAGGCTACCTTCAAACAAGTAATCAAAGTGATCAAGAACGCCAAGGTAGGCTCGAATAAGGTACTCAGCCACAAGGGGAAAACCCTAACAGTTGGGGTCCTGAAGCAGATCATCGAACACGCCCTAGTCGACAACGCCTCAGAGAATAGCCAAGAGTCAATAGTGGTAGGAGGAAAAAGCGGGGCTGACTGGCACAACATTGGGCAGCGAAAGGACAAGCTCAAGGCGAACCGGCCCATTATAATCGACATCTATCCACGTCTGATTGAGGAACGCTACCACGCAGACATCACCCGCACGGTTGTTCGCGGCAGTGTTTCTACCAAACTGAAGAAGATGTTCGAGGCAGTAGAATCCGCACTAGATGCTTCGATTGATGCGGTAAGGGTTGGTGGAACCTCGAAGGAGCTGGTGGAGTCCATGGCAGATTCCCTTGAACGTGACGGCTTCGCCTCAGCCCATCGAACCCCAGGCATCAAGGAGGGTATGCTCCATGGGCTTGGTCATGGTATTGGGCTAGATGTTCACGAGTTACCTCGTCTTTCTCTCAGGCCACAGCCTATCTACGAGAACGCGGTTTTTGCAGTTGAGCCAGGACTTTACTACCAAAAAATCGGTGGAGTCCGAATCGAAGACAATGTAGTGGTTACCGGAAAGGGGGCGAAGAGGATAACCAAGCTCCCACGCACTTACTTCCTCTAACCTATGCTCTCTTGTCTTCAAATTATGAGTCTTGTTATCCGAGGGGTTCTGCGTCTAAGAGATGAGAGGGGCGGAGGCGCTGTCCGCACTCTGGGCATTCGAGTTTGACCTTCACAAACTCTAGGAATTCGCTGTGATGCCCCTGTGCTTGGCAACCGGGACATATTACAATCCTCTCCTTTGAGAATATCTCAGCCTTGCACACAGCACAACGCCGAGAGGTTTCTATTTTCTGGGTGTGTTGAGGAGCAGCGGCTAGAGGCTTACTACAACTCCAGCAGCCCTCTTTAGCTGGGTTGTTCCATTTCCCACAGTTGGTACATACAGTTACTGTAACTTCATGCTCTGATGACCGCCAGCGCGAGGTTCTAGGAGGAGATTCTACCTGAGAGGATTCCTCGGGTGGAGTCTGATAGGGAGGATAATATGGTCTACGACTTCGTCCCCGACCTGAGGTTTCACTAAGCCATTTGAAGACTCTGTAAATCAAATAGATAGAAGTGAAAATAATCGGGATGAGGAATCTTTCCAAAAGTTCAAAAAATTGAAGCATGACCTATCACTTGATGGTTTCTACTTGGCTCTGTTAGGAATCCAGCAGCTAGACAAACTGGGAGTAAAATCAGATCTAATGTATGGCAACCAATCATTCAAATCGCTTCATCTCTTATTCGATGGTGTTTGCTAGTTAAGAGTAATGAGTAGCTGAGCTGGGCGCATTCGCAGCTTACAGATAGGGCAGCTCCCATTGGCCCTTACATATTCGTGCAAGTGAGTACGATGCCCAGTTGCATGGCATTTGGGACATATAGCGGCTGCTTCTCCAGCACTCACTCCAAAGCCGCAGACTACGCAGCTGGTTATTGATTTGGTGGCGTGGGTTTGGGCTGTGGCGGTTTCTAGAGATGTCTCGCACTTCCAGCACACCTCCTCTTGGGGGCTATTCCATTTTTTGCATTT
>CBDVBC010000417.1:0-2229 GCA_965372125.1 Candidatus Hermodarchaeota archaeon
GATGCCCATGACAACTGTTATCATTCGGGACGTTGACGACGAGGTCTACAGGCTGTTTAAGAGTGAGGCGATTCGGGCCGGCTACAAGGTCAGAGAGGCAGCCATTGAAGCCTTCAAGCTGTGGGTGAAGACGCGGCGGGGTAAAACCCGGCAACGGATTCAGCGGGCTGCTGAAAGGATGGATAAGAACCGAGGGCGTCTGAAAGCGCGTAGTGACTGGGATAGCACTGAGGAGCTGCGGCGATGGAGAAGCTCAAGAAGCCGGTAGTCGTAGACGCCTCAGTGGTCCTCAAATGGTTTATCCCCGAAGAGGACACGGTGCACGCTCTAAAACTTCGTGAGGCTCATCTGCAGGGTCGGTTGGTCTTGGCTGCACCTGAGCTCCTCAGCTACGAGGTAGCCAATGTCCTACGATACCATCCAGATATATCTCAGGCAGCAATCCGCGAGAACATTGAAGCCCTCTTCAATCTAGGCGTAGTCCTTGTGCCGCCCAGTATAGTGTTATTAGATTCGTCTGTTCGAATCGCACACCAATTTGACATCTCGGTCTATGATGCAAGCTACATTGCCTTAGGCGTCGAAGTCGGTGCATCCATAATAACAGCGGATGACAAACTCCGAAATCGTGTTGACAAAACCCTCAGATGTAAGAGCCTCGCTGAATGGATTAAAGCCAATACATAAGTTATGTTATTGGTTGAGACAGCGATACATTTCCTAGTATAAAACAGTATAATCTCATCTCGTTAATGAGCGAATTATTTGACATTCTAGGGAATTATTTAGTGTTGGCTGGAGTGACCTCGCATTCGAACTGTAGCTAAAAGTATACGACGTTATATATCGGGAGTGGCGGGAACCAGCGTTGAAGAGCGTGTCTGGCCCATTCCTCAGAGATGGATAACTCGCCCTGAAACTCTAGTTCTTCTACTGGCTGGGCGCCATAGACCAGGGAGGAGAACGCTTGGATAGAAGCTTTCACCACGGCTTGCCCCGAACCTTTCTGCAAGCGTAGCCGGTTCCCTTTAGATTGTAGGGAGAATATCCCATTATTCCATGGGCAATCGCCATCAGCTAGCTCCAGGGTAACATTCTCTTCTCCCTCGCCTGGCAGATTCTCCACAGCTTGTCGGGCATCCACGAGCCGCACCATCCACGGGGTTTTCCGTTTCACCTGTAACCGCGCACCGCCAAACCAATGCTCTACCTGGGTGTCAAAGGGTGCGTGGATGATGATGTCATCGATCTGGTCTCCATGTTTGCTAAAGAAGCTGAACAGCTGTTCCCGGGCTTCACGGGTCCGCCACACGATATTGATGGTGGTTATGGTCGCCTGCCAGCGGCCTTTGACTCGTTCCCCTTTAATCCGGTATCGACTCACAGCCTGGATTTTTCCCTTTCTTTTAACCAAGACTACGATACTGTCTTTCACCCGTTGTTTCCACATACTCTCGGTGATGGATTTGAAGACAAGGTAGCCGTGGTATTGAGCAGGACCCACCTCCCGAAGAAAGGCTAGAAATTCATCTTTAGCATCCACTGCGCGAAGCCGTTCAAAGGTCCAGCCCTTTCCAGCTGCTCCACCTCTTGAATGGCGAAGCTGCTTTAGTGGACCTTGAACAAGATAGGGGGCAACCGCATTCACATAGCCAAATTTAGCGTAGAAACTCGCTTTGAAGGGATCAAGCATGCTGACTGACTGTCCCTGCTCATGCATCTGCTTGAAGGCAGCCTGCATTAGCCTTCGGACATACCCCTTCGTTCTAGCCTCCGGATAGGTGGCTACACCCGCTATCCCCCCACAATCCTTGAGCACACCCCGCACCGACTGCTGGAAATCATGAACACGCGTAGACGAGACCAACCGCCCACCCACAAAAAGACCCAAGGTTTCCTCAGCAATGATCTCATCAAGCTCCTCCTCCTTAATCTCCTGATCAGACCAAAACGTATAGGCATAACGGTAAAGGTCCATCAAAGCACGACGCTCCTTATCAGTGATTATCCGAATCTTCATAAAACAAACCCAACCTCAGAAACACTATACAAGGAGACACCCACTCCCAATAAAGCCCTTTTCCCCCCCAAAGAAAACACACCCCCCCTCTTCAAAACACCATGGGAGATGAGGGGTTAGAAGGGGAGAAGGGGGAGAAAGAAATAGTGTTTTTCAACCAAGAAAGTTCCATCCTCAAGAGTCCGTTGAATGGAACAGATATGAACCAT
>CBDVBC010000418.1:0-2220 GCA_965372125.1 Candidatus Hermodarchaeota archaeon
CAAGGTGTTCGTATCAGAGATGCCATCGTAACTGCTGGTATTGATGTGCGCCGCCTTCTCTGGAGTAGCCCAGTCGTTGACCTCCTGAGCCAGCAGCCCGGATCCCCGATCGTACACGCCGATGGACTTCCCAACCGCATCGCAGGAACAGGACTAGGTCATTTCTTCACGGACAAACCTAACATCCTATCCTACATAAATTACATCGATGCATTTGGAATGACCCGCCGCCTAATCGACCACTATCCACATCAGCCCATATTCGCAACGCTATACTTCGGTACAACTGATTACCTAGCTCACAAATACGGCCCATACTCTACAGAGTACCGCGAAGGTTGTGATGTCTTCCTCCGCCAGTTGCGTGCCTTCACTGAACGACTTACACCCTCTGAAGCAAAGGAAACCACGATCATCATCTGTTCCGATCATGGTCAAACTCCAATCCGGGAGGAGCGGAAAATAGTGTTCACAAAGGAGCAGCTAAAAGAGGTCAAAGGAACACTAATCGTTCCACCCGGGCACTCGGGGCGAGTCACCCACTTTTACACTGCAGGCTCTGCAAAACGGAAAAGACTCAAGCAATGGCTCAAAGAACACGTAGAAGACAGAGCCCTCATCCTAGATACAAAGGAGATAGCAAAAGCGCGTCTATTACCCGGAAAATTAACTCGCGCTATAACTGGGCGGCTCGGCGACCTCCTCCTCATCTGCCGCAACGGTGTTAATACTGAGGTAGAACGCGACTACTACAAATCAGAGGATGAAAGACTTCTCCCCCGGTCCGAGCTGGTGGGTCATCATGGCTCGCTTTCCGCTGATGAACTCTACACTCCCTTTCTCGCCTTCAGCGCCCGCCAACTGACTTGAGTTCTCATTCTAGTCTTCATCAAAGAACTTTCGGAACAATACACTGAGATTGTCAAAATCGAAATCTATTGTCTTCTCTTTCCGTTCGATTCTACGAATTGCCCGTAAAGCTTTGATAACAAGATGGGTTCCCAAGGCAATCAAAATCGCATCAATTGACACAAGGGCAGTAATAAGGAGGAAAACGTCTTGGACTATATAAAGGCGAGAAGTTGTAATTAGTATCGCCAGGATGGAGAGGGCTATCGTGATTAGACCGATACCCGTCCGCATTTCAGAAAGACGGCTGCGCCTCAAAGACTCAAAAGTCCGCACTATCGCCATTGCGGTCCGAACCCTATCGCCGCTTACCAAGTCTTCGAGCTCTGAGCTTTTCGCATCCAACATTCTGCACCTGACTGCGTCTTCCTTACAAAATTGCCTTCTTAAGAAGTTCGCAGGTCCAACTTGCTCCGATTGGAACGCGCTTCGCAAAGGCTTTTATCGCAAATCTGTTTAAGGCTGTCAAACCTAGGACCAGAATTAGTATTTTCTTACCAAAACCGAAAGTTGGGATTTTCTTGCCAAAACCAAAAATTGGTCTTATCACACTCTCCCTAGCAAGAGAAAGAATTGACATCGCTGAACAGGCGCACAAGGAGATACTCAGCGCGCTCCAGAAGCAGAACCTCGAAGTCACTGCACATAAGGACCTCGTGCTCACTATGGAAGATGCTGTACGTGTTTCTGAGGATATGCTCCATCAGCGCCTCCAATGCATCATCTACAACGTCGCCTCCTGGATCTACGCGCCGATGGTGGTTTCCTCCGTGCAGGCGACTGGACTCCCAAGTATAGTTTATGGGTATCGAAGCCCCGCCTCCTTCAGCCTAGTCGGTGCCGCCATAACCCATGGTAGCCTTGACGAGCTAGGCCTTGAACACTGCTTCGTATTCGGTGAACCCGAGGACCCCGAAGTACTAGGTGCGATTACAAGTTACTGCCGCGCCGCTATGGTCGTAGACAACCTGAGCCGCAGCAAAGCAGTCGTGATAGGCGGTAAAACAATGGGCATGGTCACCGCCCACGTGGACTTCAGCCAGGTCAAGGACCTCTTTGGCACTGAAATGGAGCACGTAGACATGCTACGCCCCTACTTGGAAGCCCAGAAGGTACCAGCACAAAAGGCCAAAGCCAAGATGGCATGGGTGAAGAAAACCTACGGTGCAGTAAATGTCTCTGACGAAATACTGGAAAAGAGCATCCGCCTATACATCGCGCTGAAGGAGATGATGGAAAAAGAAGGTTACACCTTTGGTGGATTCAAATGCCAGCCAGAATTCACCGGCAACTACGTGAGTGGCTGCATGC
>CBDVBC010000419.1:0-2219 GCA_965372125.1 Candidatus Hermodarchaeota archaeon
AATAATCCATAATGGCTATTCCGACATTGTATCATTGGACAAGGTGAATATTAGTGAGCACCTAGTCAATCAGTACGAGAAACTACTCGCTGGTGGCATTTGGGCTATCATCGACATTACATACGATTCGGAGATTAGGTTCAAGGGTGTCACCCGACCATTCACTGTAGGGGCCTTACGCCCTATTCAACTGGCAGTTACAAGCCTTGATGAGGTAAAGGAGAAGCGTAGCCACTTCACTCGAGATGAATGGATTGATGTGTTGATTCGTAGCACCGGCTTTGAGCCTAAACATTTTGACCACCGAGTAAAGCTTCTCCTTCTGTTCAGGCTCCTCCCACTTATCGAAAATAACTTCAACTTGGTCGAGCTTGGACCACGGGGAACAGGAAAGAGCTACGTCTACCGGGAACTCTCACCCTACGCGATATTAGTGTCGGGCGGGGAAACAACTGTGCCAAGCCTGTTTGTGAGCCACACCGGCCGAGGTCGTCCAGGCCTTGTAACATTGTGGGATACAGTGGCATTTGATGAAGTCGCAGGACTCACGAAACTCAAACAAAGTGAAGCTGTACAAATACTCAAAGACTACATGGAATCAGGCAGCTTCTCACGGGGCCGAGAAGAGCACACAGCCCGGGCATCAATGGTTTTTGTCGGTAACATACATCACGATATCCACCACCTAGTGAAGACCGCCCATCTCTTCACACCCTTTCCACCAGAGATGCAGGATCTCGCCTTTCTCGATCGCTTCCACATGTACCTCCCCGGGTGGGAGATACCCAAAGTTAGACCCGAATTCCTAACAGACCATTTCGGTTTCGTCGTCGACTATCTTGCCGAGTTCCTGCACAACTCCCGCCAGCTAACCTTCGCAACCGCCCTTGACGACAGCTTCCAGCTAGGAAAATCACTCAACGAGAGGGACAAAAAAGCAGTGCGGAAGACACTCTCAGGAATACTAAAGCTGCTACATCCAGACGGCAAATGGACTCAAGCCGAACTCGAAGAATACCTTCAACTTGCACTTGAGATGAGGCGACGCGTGAAAGAACAGCTGAAACGAATGGGCGGTGTCGAATACTACGACACAGACTTTGGCTACACCACAAAATTGGACGCAACCATTAAGGTAGTGAAAGTACTAGAAATGACAGAGGGAACAGCCATCCCAGTATCCACACAGGCTCCGGGCGTAGCCTTTACAGTAGGATGGGATTCCATCACAGGTAGAGCAGTGTTGTTCCGCATCGAAGTACAGCTTATGCGAGGAAGCGGCCACCTCCGCCTAAGCGGAGTTATCGGTAAAACAATGAAGGAGGCAACAACTACAGCTTTCGATTACATAAAAAGCCAAGCAAAAAAACTCGAAATCGAAAAACTCCTAGAAGGAAAAGACATACACGTCCAAATCATCGACATTATGAAGGCAGCAGAGGGACGCCAGACAGGCATCGCATCATTCATAGCGATACTCTCCGCACTAACAAAAACCCCCGTAACCGCGGGCACAGTAATAACCGGTGACATGAGCATTCACGGGGCAACCCTATCTCTAGAAAACCTTGCAGAATGCGTTCTACTGGCTAGCGAAAACGGCGCCACCCGATTAATACTCCCATCACAAGCCAAGAACGCAATCCACACAGTCCCAGAACCAATCCTATCCAGACTCGACCTAGAATACCACGCAACAGCCAACGAATGCGCAACCACCTGCCTACCAAGACTCCCGAAACAATCAGATTGATACGGGTCACGCATAGCCCCAGTCCCTGAGACAGCAACTCTAGTGATTAGTAGAAAGCATGAGAGAAAGAGTTACCGATAGGTAACGCATAGCAGGTGGGCTTCAAGCCACCCGGTCGAAACCTCATCATTCCTTGGGTGTAGACTAACTAGCCAGTTCCTCGACTCTCCTGTTCCTGCTGACCTTTCCTTCCTGTTTGGGTATTTACAGTTTAAGTTTAGGATATCTAACTACACTTGATAAAAAGAGAGTAAGATTGCTTAACTTGACTTCCATTGCATATTATATATCTAGAAAAATTTTTGTCTACTACTTCACAGGCTCTTAGGGGACAATGTGAATTTAGTGAATTCCTTTAGTTCAAGGGTCGTATTTCCAATGGCATAATATTTTGTAAAGCAAAGCCATTAATTTTCAAGAATGACCTAGCTTCTTAAGAAAATTAAATATCGTAACCTTGAATTCT
>CBDVBC010000420.1:0-2218 GCA_965372125.1 Candidatus Hermodarchaeota archaeon
ATTCGATTGTAAGCTGGACAGACTCCTGAAGGGGCTGGCGTTTGGCGAGCTCCTTCATCTTTTTACCGATTGGCTTTAAGCCGTGGACAATGGCAGACCTCCAACTATAGGAAATCTTAGTGGCATCGTAGATAGTTTTTCGATTAGGCCCATCTGTACCAAGGAATTCGGCTAGCCGTAATGCTGCCCTGTAACTCAACTCATCGTCTTGTCCACCTAGTAAAAGGGCTTCCAAGCTTACCCAAGCATCAATAAGTCTGTCCTCATAGCTTGCTCTTAGCAGGGAGGATTCCCACCGGCGGAGAGGCAGTTTCACATTATCAATATTGGGACTTGTCTGGAGGAGCTGCAAGACATGTTTGACCTGCGTCGCCTTGTCCTGATCAAGTATAGCAAGCGGACCAAGCAGAGGAGGAGTCCAACCCCAACTAATGCTTCGGCCGCCGAACGCCATCATCCCCTCACTATCGTGCTCTTGGAATATGACTGAGATTGGGGCGTTCATTACCAGACGTAGCGCGGTGACGGCGTGGTCAGTGTTAACTCGGGGCAACTGGTCTAGCGCCGTTCTTTGGTCTGTCGAGGGAGGTCGGCCTACAACAAGCTGGTGTGCATGAAGCACAGCGGGCTTGTCAATGTACAAGTTATTCCACTCCGGCGGCCCCGCACCCAGCGGGGGCAGACTTTGGTTACGATTTATCCAACGCTCAAGTTCTTCTATCGATGCAGGGAGAAGCTTTAGTTCGCCACCGAAATCTAGCGCATCGATGTCCATCTTCAAATTGCTCAGTGGTAAAGTTGTATGGAAGACAATGGTCTTGCTACGAAGCTCATCCCTTAACTCGTTGAACGTTTCGGCGAACCTGGTTTCATCCCAGCCAAGCTGTGTCCCTTCACGTAGATATCGCCATAGAAAATTCATCACGAGGGTACGTGTTAAGTTGGTCGGCTCCGGCTTCCGAATGAAGCCACCTGCATCGATAATGATGCCTTCACTGAGTTCGGGGTCGTTTTGAATAGCATCTGCTACAGCCGTATATTCTGATAACTTGAGTAATCCGAGACTGATTTGGAAGAGCAGATTAGACAATGCTGGTCTCTCGCCGTCTAGAGCCACATGTGGAGCTGCACCGGGTTGATTAACCACAGTCCAGATCGGCTTATTCTCGATTACCAGTCCTTCTAACTCTCCGCAGATTATTTTGGTAAGTAAGCAGAGAACAGTTCTAATCTGTTCCACTATCTCCTCCTATTGTCATCATTCTACACCGTTATTAACTCCAGATAAAGCGCCTTAAGCCTCTGCCTCTACCGTTATAATCCCCTATCAACTAGCCAGAACTGAGACGTGGCGCGCGTGGGATATGCCCAGGTGAGCGATGATATGGGGAAAAGACCGCCTATAGTTTATTACTCGTGAAGCTAAAGCGAGCCTCCGTTGGAGACCAGAGAGCTTCAGTGGTATAAGCGTGGAAGTCTAGGGGGATGAGAACTTTAGTTGGCGGATTATCTAGCGCCTTTAGCTTCCCCGTGCAGTATGCCTGCGATGAAGTATTCCATCCACAATCACGTAATCCCGCATCAAGTTAGTTTCATTGTCAATGAAGGAATGCATCCATTCAAGCGACTTGAGGGCATCTGCCTTGGGATTCAACCCGTGCCCATGTGCGTAATCGTTACGTAGGTCTGCCATTTTTTTGCACAGGGGGAAGGTTTTCGGTGAGAGGACTTTATTCTTTTTCAAAATGCTTCTGACTCTACTCATTTTGTCTTTCTGTTTGGCGCCATGTGGCTCTGCCTTGTCTCGCTGAAACCTCTCGAATGAGATTCCGCACATTGCGACGCAGGCATAGAAGTGCCCATCCACGAAAACGTCTCTGGCTTCCTTCATAAGTTTGCAATAAGGGCCGTCCTCCATGAGCAGAGGTGGTAGTTGAGCAAGCCTCTCCAGTGTATCGGGAGTAAGGTGATTCACGCTCTGCTCCTGCTGGCTATTCGATAACTCTTCTAGGTCACGCTTGACGGTATTCGGCCTGAAGTCGGCATAGGCAGGTTGTGTTTGGCTGCTTACTTTAACGAATGCTTCCCCACATTCCTGTATCCACCCGTAATAGCCCTCGTGCATGTTGGCTTGAGTGATACCAAGAACCTGAGATAAATCTTCACCGCTATACGCACAGAAAATATATGGCTCAGCACCAGGAGCCTGACAGACTAT
>CBDVBC010000421.1:0-2212 GCA_965372125.1 Candidatus Hermodarchaeota archaeon
GTCTCCGGAAAGAAGGAGTGGTCATAACCCGTGTGGGGGTGCTTTGTGTTGGATTAAGCGAGCCAGTTTTTCTGTTGATCCAAGGGGAACCCAAAGAGCTGTGGTCGTTGCTGGCCGCCTTTGACGAATTACCCTATCATTTTACTGTAGAAATCGAAGGCGATATCAAAGGGCTTTTCTCAATACTATATCTCCCTAGGGGACAGGGATCAGCCTTTGTATATCAGATTCACAAGCACATTCAAGCCTACCACATTCAGCTTCACCTAGGGCGCAAAACACCCTTATCCTACATGGCTTCTCCAACTCCGCCCTGAAATTAGGGAGGCGCCCTGAATCCTCTTTGAATTCCCAAATACTATGTATCAGTTAATTTTGCATGTTGGCTAGCCATCTAAGGCTTCGGTCTCTTCAGGTTCCTCTAGAGGCTCTCCAAGCCTCTCAAGGATAAGTTTTGCGTGGTAGGCAATAGCCTTAGCGGGATCTTGGAGGAGGCGGCGGAGCTGAGGAGCAACTGAACGGGCTTCTTCGCCTAGGAATGAGATGGCCCGAACTGCGAAGAGGCGTGTGAGGGTGTTTCGGTCAACTAGCATCCGGACAAAGGCTGGGATGGCCGGCTCTGCCTTGTTACCTATTTCCTCAAGGATTTCAAGGGCCTCTAGCTTGATGTAGATTTCACCTTTGCGAGCACATACGATCAGGTGGCTGAGGAGAGAGTAGGGATCATAACCAAGACGGATTAAGGCATGAACGATTTTGATTTTTATGATTGGATGATTTGTGACGAGAGCTTGCTCAAGATAGGGAAGAGCCTCTTTAGCTGAGTCACCCATGAGGCCAGCAGTCTCGGCACATAAAAGGGTGATGACAGGATTCCTAGCCCTAAACCCTTGAATGAGTAACGTAACAGTCTCCTTCGTGGTTTTACCGTGGCGGTAAAGGCTAACTGTAGCAGCTGATTGAATGCCCAGATTGGGGTGAACCTGCAGTGGCTTGAGAGCCCCCACAGCCTTCTCATCACCTTTATTGGTGGCTACCCCAAGAGCGACGACAGCGCAGGTGAGGATATCCTCAGATGGGTCACCGAGCTGTTTGATGATTTGAGGGATTACGGGTTCGGAGGAAGGACCGAACTTGGCAAGTGCACAGATGACCTGGGCGCGGATATTGGGCTCAGGGTCTTCAAGTAGAGGAATGATGTCATCCATTGCCTCAGCGCCTCTGGGTCCAAGGTAACGAAGAATCGTGATTGCTAGGAGCCGGACATCAGGATGCTCGTGGCTAAGTAGCGGAGTGATATAGGGGATGACCTTTGATCCGACCATGGCTAATGTACCTGCAGCCTCTTGTCGTTTACGTCCCCTCTTCTCGATGGTTTCTACATAATCCTTAATCTCTTCGGGAGTTAGCTCAAGCTCAGTAGGAACCTCTTCATCGGGCATATCGATATAGAGGGGAGCAATGTGAGCTGCATCAGTTTCTGGAAAGAGAAAGTCTATTCCGAGGCTGGACTTGACCCTTGTCTTTGCTATCTGCTTGCTCATGTATATTTGTGAAACGAAGCCAACGCTGAGCACCACAAAGCCGATGACCATAATGAAGAAAAACGTGAAACCTACAAGGACAAGAAGCATTCCGACACAAAGAAAGTGGCGTGAGTACCTAAAGAAGATAGAAGGACGAGGTTGATACATGAAGACAATCCCTTTTTTGCTCCGGTCAATCTCACCCTTATTTAAGCCTTGGGCTTTAGGCTACCTTTACACCGAGTCAAAAGGCGGAAAAGTTTTCAATCAAGGGAAACAAGTAGGGCAAGATAAACCATTGTGGAGCTGTAACAAATACTCTACTTGATCTGGTTCGTGTTTTACGCTGCAATGATAGCCTGCATCCTGTTGTTGCACTGGCGATTCAAACCTGACAAGGAGAGCTGGATGCGGATTCTTGTAGTGGCGGCACTATTTGAGGTGCCCTTCCAAGCGGGTAATATCTTGGGCATCGCCGTTTTCGGGCTCTGGCAGAATAACACTAGCTCCTTTTTAACAATTCTAGGATCTCCCATCGAGACAGTCCCCTTTGCTTTCCTCGGTGCTGTTGTCGCTCTACTATTGTTCAGGGAATACACCGAAACGAACATCTCTCTCCTGCTCTGGTTGTTGATGAGTGGACTATGTGTTTTTCAAGCCTACATCACTACTCTGTTAGGATTTAT
>CBDVBC010000422.1:0-2200 GCA_965372125.1 Candidatus Hermodarchaeota archaeon
CTGCAGAGGAAGTTCACATGGGTTGAGCAATAAATCCCATAGAAGCCTCGCTATTACTAAATCCGAAATGTAGTCCGAAGTCTCCTCTCAATCTCGTCCCTAGATTCCCTGAACCTAAGGAGAATCTCTTCGCGAGTGCCCTGGAATGCAGCCGGGTCTTCTAAGGACCAGTGGTCCATTGATTTGGCTCCCGGAATGAACGGACAAGTCTGTCTAGCATTGTCGCAAACAGTGATGACCAAATCAAAGGACTGGTTCATGAAGATGTCAAGGCTTTTCGAATGCAGCCCTTCTGTATCTGCACCTCTCTCCCCAAGCACCTCCAGTGCGAATGGGTTCACAACGGGAGCGATGTCAGTGCCGGCACTATATACCTCGTAACTATCGCCAGCAAGCGACCTCAAGAGTGCTTCAGCCATCTGACTCCTTGCTGAGTTTCCTGTACACAGGAAAAGCACTCTCTTCATGGTTCTTCAGCTACCGTTGTCAGAGTGTTTTCACTTGTAATAATCTATTGCCGAAGAAGCATAGGAGATGGTGCGCTCGCCGGGATTCGAACCCGGGCCCGATCCGTGGCAGGGATCAATCATAGCCCCTAGACAACGAGCGCAATCGAAGCTGACCGCGCTGGAGGGCGTTAAAAAGATTACCAAACAAGATGGACAATCTTAAGAACAACGAATAGCTGAAGTGGGTGGGAGGCTCCGATGGTGAAGGACAGCACTCGGCTAGAGAGTCTGAAGAAGGAGATCATGGTCGACATATACAAGAACAGAATGCTCCTTACATCAGAGCGCGACCGGCCTGAGGGCTGGAGATTGGTATCTGGACTATGGAGTCCCTTTTACATTCAGCTCCGCAATCTCAGCTCCTTCCCTAAAACAATGCGAAAGGTAGGGGAGGCTATGACGATTATGATAAAGGAGGCTGCCCCCGCTGTCGACAAGCTTGTTGGGATTGCGTTCTCAGGTATACCAATAGCTACTGCAGTATCCATCGAGTCAGGTCTTCCAGCATGCCATACCCGAAAAATGCTGGGTGTGAAGACCGAGGCGGACCTTCAAAGAGCGCTAGCTGATTATGGTCAGCACTCGATATTGGAGGGTGTTCTGAAGGATGGGGACTCGCTCTGCTTGGTGGATGACCTAGTAACTGGAATGGAGAGCAAGATGATTGCGCGCTCCCAAGTTCTTGCTGAGGTCAGCAAACGAGAACTCAGTGACGTGAGCTGCAATGATGTGGCAGTTATCATAAACAGGCAGCAAGGCGCAAAGAAACGAGCTTCAGAAGTGGGTCTAAGGCTCCACTCCCTGATTCGACTAGTAGATGAGGGTTTGACATTCATAGAGCCCCTCATGTCCAAGAGTGAGTACAAATTAATTTCGGGATATCTGGCTGACCCCAGTAGGTATCAGAATCATCCCTAATCTTGGACTACCGAAACCTCTTTCTTGAGATGAATACCGCATTTCCTTACTCCAATGATTAACGCCAAAGATCCAGTAAAGTACATGTTGAATCTGGCTCTCGCCACTGCCCTCAACGACCTTCAGTTCTATCTAGATGAGGAGGCCGCCAGAAAGGCACCTGAGGTAAAAGCCCTACTCAAGGTGCTTGCCGAATCAGAAGAAACCTTGATTGCCGCTATTGAAGGAATGATTGTCGGCGGAGTAACAACCGCCATGGAAGAGGTCCTTCTGATGCGAGAGGCCTCGACCCCTCCAAATGAGGACCCTTTCGAGTTCGGTTCTGCCTTTTCACCAGGTCTACAGTTTGAACGCTGGAGTCTCTGCAACGGGGCGTTGGAACGCTGTTTCAAGGCCTATCGTTTCTACACCTCGATTTCAACTCGCGCCAAATCAAAGGTCGTGAGTCGCCTGTTCGAGTATGTCGCCTATCTGAAGGCCGGACATATCGAGAGGCTCCGCCGAGTCTGCGAGTCCTTCGGGGATGCAGAGTGGCACTACGAATAGGAACCTACAGTGCAAATTCTTCGCATATTCTATTCCCGTTCTTAGAACACGTGTTCCAACACATTATTATTAGACGGAGAGCGAATAAAATAAAAATATAGAAATATTTATATGGAATTATACTAATTACATACTGGACAGAGTCAGATGACTCTTACGATGCACTGCCCTCCATTGGTTCCACAGGAAGCAGTGGGGTAAGTGGGTCAAGATGTCGAGATGGTAAA
>CBDVBC010000423.1:0-2200 GCA_965372125.1 Candidatus Hermodarchaeota archaeon
GAGACAAACAACGAGGATGGCTACGACAGCGATGCCGATGTAGAGGAGCCAGGGAACCTGCGGCGCTTGTATCACTATGACCTTGAAGGTGCCTGAAAGGGTGTTACCCGCTGGGTCGCTGACATCTACTTTCAGACCATAGGTTCCAACGGCAATCGGAACAGCGTTGGTGACCACACCGTCTGAGTCGATGGCAAAGTTGGTAGTGTCATTGAGAACCCAAGCGTCCAGTCCCTGACCATCAGTGGCGTTCAGGTCGTAGCTGAAAGGCACACCATACAACACAGTCTGGTCGGCGGGTGTGGGGTTCCAAGCGGGAGCTACATCATCGGGAATAACGATGAGCCAGCCCTGGTAATCATACGAAGTTGTCATTGATTTCGCGTAGAGGGCGATGCCAAGGCTGCAGTCTGCCAAACCATAGCAACGATCTGTATGTGAGCTTCCAAAACTCTCGTTCCAGATCTGGTTGCCAGAGGCGTCTACACGGACCAGCCAGATATCATCATCCCCATGGGTTGTGTCGTTTGTGGTTCCGACGAGGACGAAGCCGCCCGAACTATAGATAATCATGTCTGTAGCTTCCTCCTCACAGTCACTGTAGCCGTAGGTTTCGTTCCAGAGATGAACCCCAGTGTTGTCGGTGCGGAGGAGCCAGAAGTCGCGATTTCCAGTGAAGAGCGTGAAGATATAGCCCGCGAAGGCAAAGTCGCCCCCTGGGCATTCCACGACATTACAGGCTTCTTCCCAATCTAGGTCACCATAGGTTCTATTCCAGAGTGCAAACCCCGTGGCATTCGTTCGAACAGCCCAGAGGTTCGCCATGGCTATAGCCCGGCTCGGAGAAGTTGGCGTGCCAGATCCAAAGCTTTCGGTCCTGCCAGTGAGTAGGAAGCCGCCGGTACTCACTTCTATTAGGGAGTAGGCCTCATCGGAATACGGTCCACCATAAGTCTCGTTCCAGAGATGATTCCCGGAGGAGTCTGTTCGTACTAGCCAGAATTCATCAGAGTTTGGAGAGAGGTGGGTGTGACCGACAATGGCAAAGCCGCCGCTACTGACCTCCACGACCTCCCAGGCGGTGTCCGAGTATGGAGTGTCATAGGTTTCATTCCAGAGGTGGTTTCCGTTGGCGTCGACGCGGACCAGCCAGAAGGCGTCCTGCGTTACGTCATAGCTGTATGTGTAGCCCACGAGGGCGAAGCCGCCATCGCTACACTCGATTAAAGAATTGAAATAGTCGGAGGAATCCCCTCCGTATGTGTAGTTCCAGAGAGGTATACCGTTTTGGTCGGTACGGATGAGCCAGCCATCCGAGCAACTAGCACCGTAGCTGTTAGTGTACCCAGCTAATGCGAAACCGCTGGTGCTACACTCAACTACCTCCATGCCGTAATCAGACTCCACTGTTCCGTAGGTTACATTGACGATGGGAGTTGGTGCCTGTCGGGTCAAAGACGCGTCGAATGATGCCTTTGTGCTAGTGAGAAGGGATTGTGACTGTGTGGGTTGCCCCACTGCTTGCATCAATAGTAGCGCCAGTATAAGTCCAGTAACAAGTAATAGTTTCTTTTTCATTTAATCCCCAAAATTAGGGTTTGTGGGGAATTCTAGCCTTTTGCTTTGTAATAAGGCTTATGGCGAAACAACCTTTCGAGAAGTGTTAGGGTATGCTATTTTCTGATCAGCGTCTCCTCTGACGGGAGGCTAACGCTGCGCTCTTTCGCGGCGAACACTGACCATGACCCTGCTCTGATAGGTGGCCCAGGCGATCTGGTTCACGATCATCAGGATTCCTGCTGCCGCGAAGCATGCTATGGTGAACAGCTTCTCGGTGCCCGTGTAGCCGACCGGCAGGAGGCCTATTACCAGTAAGGCTCCACCAGCTAGTACGACGATAAACATGAGGAGCAGCATTAGCCGTCTCATAGTGAAGGTGCGGGGGCTAGGAGGCGGGAAGGTCCAGATGGAGGTAGAGACTCCAGCATAGGCTAGTGTAGCTATCAGGACTAGAAGGCTTCCAAGATAGGCTATCGCTGGAAGTGGGTCAGAGAGCATCGGTACGACCAGGAAGGTCACAAGCAGGTTAAACACTCCGGCTGCGAAGGTGAAATAGGTCGTTGTTCTCCCGATTGCGTAGAACTTGAAGCGAGTTGAACGGGGTGACATGTACCCATGATAGCTGCTTTTGATGTAAAAG
>CBDVBC010000424.1:0-2200 GCA_965372125.1 Candidatus Hermodarchaeota archaeon
TCTTTTCAATTCTAACATTCTAAACTCGTTCCACGATACATTGCCCGTAGCGCGCGCGATAGAAATAGTTAGTTAAATATGGCAATTCTTCAAAAAATTAGGAGGTGGAGGCTGTTACATGGCCTCCTTGACGCATTTCGAAAGCAACGCTACTCCTTCGCGGATATCATCTAAGGACATATGGGTGTAAGACAACCTTAGGTTTTTAATATCTTGTTGCCTCCAATGCAATATGCGGCCTGGTGAGTACACTACGCCCCTTTCCGATGAAAGCTCCTCTAACTTCTTCAGATTTATCGTCTCTGGCAACGTTACCCACGCGAATAACCCGCCGCGTGGTCTTATACAATCTATGACTCCGCCGAGGTTCTCTTCCAGAGCATCCATCAATGTATCTCTCTTCTCCTTGATGATGGCGACATGCGAGGAGATGTGGCTCCACATATGTTCTTTGAGATAATCTGCGACGATCATACAGCTTAGAGTGCTGGTTCCTGCATCCCAGCGGTGCGTGATTATATCGTCTAGGTACTTGTCGGGAGCGCAGAAGCAACCTAACCTCAAGCCCGGTCCTAGAATCTTTGAGAAGGAAGCGACAAATATAACGTTGTCTGAGTTGTCCATCTTGTACATGGAAGGAGGAATTATCCCCTTCTCGAAGTCTAGGTCTCCATAGCAGTCATCTTCCACTATGGGTATCTCATACTCCTCTGACAGCTCAAGCAGACGTTTCCTACGTTCAAGGCTCAATATAGCTCCAGTCGGATTCTGGTGGCTGTCGGTGACATAGATTAACTTAGGCTTAATATTGTAGTGGGAGAGATTCTTTAGCGTGTTCTCCAGAGCATCCATGTCCATTCCATCAATATTGTCTATTGGAACACCCACTATGTTGGCTTGCATGTACTCGAAGAAGCGAAGGGTTCCCATGTAGCAGAGTTCTGAAGTGATGACTGTATCCCCCGGTTTGATGAAATGTCTTCCTATCAGTTCGATGGCCTGCATCGAACCGGCG
This sequence comes from Candidatus Hermodarchaeota archaeon, assembly GCA_965372125.1. Taxonomy (GTDB): domain Archaea; phylum Asgardarchaeota; class Hermodarchaeia; order Hermodarchaeales; family Hermodarchaeaceae; genus YT-063. Next base: position 1,016 of record CBDVBC010000424.1, read on the forward strand.
GTTAGGGCTATGTTTTCCACTGGCAGCGGTTCTCCCTCTCGGTGCTCGAAGCGGCTGGACGCTACTTCTCGTAAACCCAAGTAACCTTTATTGCTGTATCCGGCGTGTGCATGTTGTCCGGGATAGTAAACAAGTTCACTACCCTGAAGATTCAGGACTCGTTCGGCGCTCTCGGTCAATTCCTGAACTGGAAAACTCTCCGGAGGTGGCTTACCTCCAGTGAATACATATTTTTCCAAAAGTTCACATCCTATTAGTATATTTTATATGCGCGCGCATTTAAATAATTGTAGTGTGAGGAGGATAGGAAGATGAAGCTGTTTGAATATCATGATGTGCCAGCTGAGAGAGTAGAGCAAGGGGCACGCGCACTAAGATGGTATTAAGTATAAACCATGGCTTCAGAATCTAGTAGCAAGATATCATTCATTAAACTAGAACGAATTGTCTTCTGGAGGAATAGTAAATGAAGAAAGTCCTACTGCCTTGGCCTACGGACAAGGAATTTGTTAAGGTTATTTCCCAAGCTGAGAAGCTACTTGATGAACTTCGGAAATCTGCGGATGTTGATACCTCACCCATATCTAATGAGGAGGGGTGGCTTAAACGAGGCAGAGAAGCATATGCGATAATGAGGGCTGAGATGGAGTGGACTATTGACCATGAGTTCCTAGAGCAGGCAACAAATCTCAGAATGGTCCAGACACCGAGCATTGGCTACGACGGTATTGACATCGAGGCATGCACTGACCACGGCGTGATCGTTTGTAACGTTGTAACCTATTCCGAGTCTGTTGCCCAACATACTTGGGGGCTGATCTTGAATGCGTCCAAGCACATTGTCAAGGCTGACCGGGTGATGAGGACAGGTGGCTGGCCCGATTGGCCGAGTAATTTCTTCGGAATAGAAATCGATGGCATGACCCTGGGAGTTATCGGTCTGGGGGACATCGGTGGACGGGTGGCGTTGAAGGGCTCCTTGGCCTTCAATATGCGAGTCTTGGCGTATGACCCCTTCGTCTACCCCGCCCGGGCCCAACTCTATCATGCACAGCTCGTGGACCTCGAGAAATTATTGCGAGAGTCGGACATTATCTCCATTCATTGCCCACTCACTCCCCAGACCTGGCACCTCATAGGTACAGAGCAATTGAAGCTGCTTAAACCAACGGCCATTCTGGTGAA
>CBDVBC010000425.1:0-2191 GCA_965372125.1 Candidatus Hermodarchaeota archaeon
GCCCTTATCTTTTTTCATTTGGGGAAAACATCAGCGAGAGTATTATTGAAACTCCTTTGGTGAGATATACTGGTAGAAAACGAAGGCTTTTGACGAGAGCCGACCAATCTTTAGGTATGCCTCAAGATACGAGAAACTCCACTTCTTCCAAGTCAAAAAGGCTCCTTGTCGTGGGCGCCCACGCAGATGATGAAACTTTTGGATGCGGTAGTACCATCGCATTGGAGGTTAGCCGTGGCGCTGAGGTTACAGTATTTTGCCTTACTGGTACACCAGCCCGTCATAAAGAGCTACGAGCAGCGTGTAAAATCCTTGGCGCCAAGGTTGTTGCTGAGGAAGGGAGGGATTTCTCGCTAAATGTATATGAAGCCTCCAACCAGCTCGTTAAGCTCATCAGGGAGTTGAAGCCAGACACCATCATCACTCACAGCTCCTTTGATTATCACCCTGATCACATCATTGCCCACAAGGCAGTGTTGCGGGCTGCAGAGTGGGCAGGTCACGCAACTCAAGAGCGGGACAACGCGTGGCGACCTGGCCGCCTTCTATGTATGGAGGTCAATAATCTATTTCCAGCGCCAACCCTTTTTGTTGACATATCAGAAGTTATTGACCTGAAGAGGCGGGCAATCTTATCGTTTAAGAGCCAAATGGAAAAAACTGAGGGATACTATCTCTCCTTTAATATGCAAAAAGCACTATTACGAGGTATGCAAGCAGGCTGTGAATATGCTGAGGCCTTTATGGAAATCCCTCTTCCCGTTCATGGACCATTTTATTCTCCATCGCCGACTGTTAACACTATCTTCTAACACTAGGCTATATCAAAAAATTGTGACATTTCTTTGTCTATGAGTCTAGTGTTCAAAGGGAGGAGGAGTTGCAATTCGCCCTCGCTTTATTGTTCGAATCCAAGCTTCATAATCAGGCGATATTGGGTTAGTTGAGTACAGCTCTGATCTTTGTGTCTCTAACATTTGCTCTGGGAGCCCCAATGCATCGGCAACAGTAACTACTTGATGCCCCCTAGAATGTGCGGATACCTGAATAGGTGCCAGCCACTCACGCCAGCTTGGATCCCGCTGCAAGTGATGATCCACGATAATTGTGGGAATCTGTGACGTTAGGCGAGTTAGATTGTCTGCCGCCTGTGAGATTAAAGCGGGTGATATTCGTTCAGGAACCAGGTAAGTGGGTGGTCCCGCTAGGATGACCAGCTGTGGGTTCTGTGCTAGAATCCAGTCAGTAGTGTCTGCTTCTATTGGGCCTTGGACATCTGAAGCGTGTACAACAGTTACTTCTCGGTGGCGGATGGCAGTCATCACCACCGAGCCCAAGAAGGTTCCCTCTTTCCCGTGGGGCACGGCAGGAGAGAAATGGATAGTTGTAGCGCCTAGTTTGAGTTCCTGTTCATCAACAAAGAGTACTTCGCGAGCTACAGTTCGTACAGCTTTAACAAAGGCAGTTCCACGTTTTCGCTGAGAGCGATTCACATTGCGAGTAGGGTCCTTACACAAGACACGCCGCTGATCATATAGTGCAGCCGCTTCCTTTTCACTTGACCAGAAAAAAGCATAATTCTTGAAGAAGGGAACTAGATGATCAAAATGGTAATGCGATATAACAATACATTCTGATTCTTGAGCAGCTGCTTAAATCGCGGCACGCCGTTGGGCAAGTGCACGGTACTCGGCAGGATGAGGATGCAGCCCCCCACGAGTACCTAGGGCTACGCCCGGGTCAATGAGTACACCTGTATCAGGGGTTCGGACAAACACCGAAAGACTACGAACTCCAAGACTCTCCGCTGCCAAAGGTACAACTACCATCCCTCCTTCTAGCACAACACCTCCCCTTATTGCCAATTGACTGTCACCATATTCAGCCTGTTCAATTCTTATTATATTTGGTAGAAGTGTAAGACCTGTTTCAAATAAAAAGGGAGTTGAGGCATCAGCGCCCATCCCACCGGGTCTCGATACCTCTTTGTGCCATTTTACTGCTTGGCTATCTTTTCGGGTGCAGGGAGTTTGCCTACCTTCCTAGGCTCTCCTCTAAGCTGAACATCTTTTTCCATCTCTAGAGTTCCGGTGTAGAGGAGTTCTCCTTCAACTGTCACGTCGCGTTCGAGATAGATTTCGCGTCCGTAGAGATTTTGAACGCGGGCTTTCTCTTCGACACGAATTGTATC
>CBDVBC010000426.1:0-2190 GCA_965372125.1 Candidatus Hermodarchaeota archaeon
AGACAGGAAAGGAAATCAAAGTCACAAATGAAGACTATTTTATCGCGTTGCTGTTCAGGTTTGCTGCCGCGGTCTGGACACAGCAAGCTATGAAGATGACACCCTCGATGATGGGTTGGGCGCTCGAGTACGAGAAGAGCGTACGCTATGAAGAAACCCAAGTAGACATGAAAATGGCTGAATCAGCCCCCCGCCCCATGACTCTGGGAATGGGGGTGAAGAGGACATTGGACCCGCAATACCAAATGTTCCGCACAGCCTACAACACACTAATAGAAGCATACAGGAAGGGATGTGAGATTCAGGCAGGATATCTACGGGCAGTGTCCTGTCTCCGCTCAGCACAGCTGAAGGTAAGGAAGGCACAGGAGCAACAGGAGATCCACCGCTCCATGACACCCAACCACCTTGAGGGGCTCGTACTCGGTTTTCGCGGTGAAGCACAGTACTGGCAATTCAAAATCGCCCACGAACTCCCTGATGCCCTGGAACGGGTTCAGAGAGTTGTCAAGAATTACCGTGATGTTGCTGAGCAATACCTTGAGCGAATGAAGGTAAGCGAGGAGGAGGTCAATGAACTCTTCGATTGCCTAACCCTCTATGATAACATCGGCGATGGCTTCGCAGGCGCCTTTAGGCTCTACCGTCAGGCGTCGGCAAAATGTGAGCAAGGCAAGGACGCAAAGATGATGCAGCAGCGTATCACAGCGATAACCCACCTTGCCTCAACCAATCCAGTGATACATGTCCCTGACCCTCCACCAGTCTATTAGCCTTGAAAAGGAGGGAATCTGGTGTCCACCCACTCTTATGCCGAAGTCGAGCAGTTAATTGCCCAGGCCCAGGAACTTCTAGCAAGGTATGGGACTTGTGATGAAACCGAGCTGCCACTGGTCAAGCAATCCCTTCTCCCCCTAATCCAAAAGTTGGTGACAAGGGCTCAGCAATGTTTCCGCCAAGGAGAGCTAGACCTGTCCCTCAAACTCAACAAGGTTGTGCTGGCGTCGTCACGAATCCTAGAATCCAGGGGAGGCGAAGCTGTCACCATCTACAACATGGGGCTTCTCTATAAGGAGATGAAGCGTAATGAAGACGCGCTCGAATGCCTCCTCCAAGCAAGAAAGATAGAGCAGGAGCAGGGCGACTCGAAATCAGAAGTGTCATCTCTCAAGCACATCGCTGAGCTTTATCTAAAGCTAGGACAACCTGAAGCTGCCCTTGAGCATCTTCAGCAACTACTGTCAATCCAAGAGAAACTAGGGGATAAAGCAGGGAAAGCCGCAACCCAGGAAATCATCGATATGATCCACGAGGAGATGGGAAAGTAACTAAGCTCCCTGAATAAATTTAATAATATATGAGCCTAAAACACTTGAGATAATAGTACAAAATCCATCGTCGTCTTCGCAGAAGCAGTGATAGCTGCTAGGATGCTAAAAGACGTACAGTACCCCGCCTAGATGTGATCGTTTGTAAATCCTGCAAGCGGGAGCGATTTTTCGGAGGTGACTTGGTTTGGCTGCACGGATTATTTCGCGAAAGAAGAGTCTGTCCCAGACTATCGAATAGTAGTGCAGCCAGGAGCGGGGGAGAAAATCAAACATGTAGAATTTCTCCGAAACGCGGCGAGCCTCAGAGATGAGGGACTTGAAATCAGTAATATGGTGAGCCAGATAAACTGCCAATGTACGGTCGAAGACTTTGTCGCGGAAGGGAAGAACCATGCAATCGCAGACTACATCAAGTCCGGGAATGGGGCGTAAATCGGTGCGAATGCAGTTAGAGAGTCCAGCACTCCCCGAGCCAGCCTCTGAGCCCAATTCGAGGACCAAATGGTTTTCCAGTAGCGGCCATATGTCTACGGCTCCTCGGATGGCGGCGGAGATAAACAAATTATCAAGTGATTTGTGGAGCGGCTCCATCTGGGAGGGGGTAGCGCCTAGAAGACTGTATACAAAAAACGTGATAATTGCTTCAAGGATCGGCAAAATGGGTTCCTCAAAAATCTTCAAAGCCCCTTTTACCTACTCTGCTTATATCATTATTTGAGAGGCTGCTTCTGGGTGAAAGCAATTATATCCTTCTTGACAGTTCGCTTATTTTATGAACGTGGATTTGGTTGTTGCCGGTAAGCTAGCTATTGACGAACTCACAACCGTTGATGTCGAAAAGCTCGCGGCAGATTCTCGG
>CBDVBC010000427.1:0-2183 GCA_965372125.1 Candidatus Hermodarchaeota archaeon
AGAAAGCTCGAAGGCTCAACCACCAATCATTCCAGACCATCGTTACCTCTGCAACAATACCGAATGGGGAAGAGGTAGCAGCCGCTCTCCTAGATGAAGGGCTTGTCATTAAGGGAAGTGGACGACGAGGAAAAATCCATGTGTGGGTACGCCCTCGCCGAGTCAAAAAAGACCAAGATGCACTGGTGCTGTTGCTAGACGACTTGCTTCCAAAACCCGATGAATCAACCCAGATACAGGAAAAGCCTACAACCAATGATGACCCCTCCGAGGTTATGATATTTGGGCTGTTCCTGGAGAACAAACAGGAACTGGAACGGCTCTCCCAGCAGCTACGACTCGATGAGCGCGGTGTAAAAATAATCACAGGCAATATACCAAAAAAGCAGAATCAGAGAGTATTACAGGAACTCAAGGAGGGGCGTTTACGGGGCATCTGCTTTACCAGTATTGCCTCTCGCAGCCTTGACATACCCCAGCTACGTTTCCTCATTCTGGTAGGATTACCACCTCGACGCGCAGAGTTCTTCCAGGCCCTTGGACGGATAGCACGAAACCCAGAAGATAGAGGATATGTACACCATCTACTAGATGGAGATAATGCAGAACAGCGGGATCTGATGGACCACCCTGAGAAGCTAAAAGCACTATACCAGCAGGGGCCACCACCAATCAAAATTCCAGACCCTTCAACCCAGGATGTGGAGCAAGTGCTTGCAATAGCCCTTACCCTAGAAATTACCGAAAGGAAACTACTGGAAACTTGGTTCGGTTCCTTATTACAAAAGGTAATCTTGAGGTTGAGGGTGACCGGGCGGCTAGCTTACCCACCAACACAATACCTCGCTGGACCAGGACTAGACGAGGTGATCTACACCCAGGGTTTACGGCAGGTGTCTAAACGATTCACCTTGAAGACACGGAAGGGACACCTAGTGGGCTATCTTGGTCCACGAGAAGTAGCCCGGGTCTCCACCCCTGGCAGCCTCGTCGCTTTAGGTCAGCAGGTCGTTCGAGTTATTACAATAGCACAGGAAACCGTGATAGTAGAGCCCGCGCCAGCCGCCCTAAAGCAGTGCTATACAACAAACCAGCTCTCAGGACAAATACACTTCTCCCCGAAAGCAAGACAACAAATCGGTCCAGTAACAATAGCCTTGGTGGACGTACACCGCTTCTGGACACCAATAGCATGGGAACTACACACCACCACAACCAACAACGCCGTACTCAAAGCAAAGATTCCAGTTGGAAAAAGAGTTACAACATCACAAAAAAGCGAAGGCATCTACTTCGAAAAAACAGAAACCCACTACCATGTGGAAGTCTTTGACCTACTTGCCGCAGCGATAACAGTAACCGCCCTCCAATCACCAGAAATTACTGTCGAAAGACTGAGAGTGGTTAGCAAGTTGCTCTTGGCAGAGCGACGAGGAGGAAAAGGCCAGATAGCACCGCTCTATGAACAACTACCCAAACATCTAGAAGTCACCCACAAGAAACTACAGAAGATGAACCACACAGAACGGGTCGAATACCTTCTACCCGTCTTACCCTCTGTCAGGGTCGCAACGCCAGAACGCCTAGAAGAAGTAATCAAACTATTAGAGGCAATGAAAAATGGAAGCAGGAGCAGAAATTGAAGTAGTGCTTGGTGACCTCCATGTAGGCCACCCACAATCACAATGGAAAGCAGCCATCAACTGCCTAGCAACACTAAACAGAAAATACAAGGTCTTCGCCATCTACTTCGCAGGAGACACATTGGAGCTAGCCTACGCCCACGAATTTGGTGGAAACCAAGAACTCCAAAAAGAGTATAACCGATTTTTCCAAGCACTACAAGAAAAACAACTGTCAAAACGGTGCGTGCTACTTCTAGGAAACCACGACAGCAGCCTGAAAACACAACCCTCCACCCACGGATTCACAGTAGCAGAATACGCCTGGCTCTACTGCCAAACATTTAGAATACTCATCCACCACGGACACTGCACAGGCTTCGAACGCGTAGCAAACACCTATGGAAAATCAGCAAAAGCGCTAAGACGGCTGCGAGCACAAATAGAAATGGACAAGGGAAAATGGCTACCAGCACTAGAAGACAAGGACTGGATGATAACAGGGCATTTCGACATACCAGTACGAGACCTACCAAAACGATTAGTTGGACTTGGATCTTG
>CBDVBC010000428.1:0-2170 GCA_965372125.1 Candidatus Hermodarchaeota archaeon
ATATTGCAGCATATGAATCCAGTGCATTTGATTCAGGCTTAATTGGTTCTCTTCCTGCTCAAGGATACGATTTAGTTATCACAAATCCACCTTATGTCCGCTATCAGACAATCACAAATAATGGTAGCCAAGGTAATGGAGATTCCCTGAAAAAAATTCGAAAAAACTTGCTTCAAATAGTATCAGATAGAATACCACAATCAGAGCAGAACATATGGCGAGAACTGGTTCAGGGTTTCTCAGGTCTATCTGACCTATCTGTTCCCTCTTGGCTATTATCAGCAATGTTGGTTAAGCCCGGCGGAGTTCTCGCATTGGTGGCACCAGCGACCTGGCGAAATAGAAACTACGCTGATGTCCTTCAATATCTTTTGGCTCGATGCTTCAAGCTAGAAGCTGTTATCTCTGACCGGCAACCAGGATGGTTTTCCAAGGTGCTGGTACGTACTAATCTTGTTGTGGCAACCCGTCTTCCTACTGAAGCAATTATAACTCCGCTTTGTCTCCGAAATGCTAGTGGTCATAAAGTAGTCTCAGCAGAGGTCGATAAAATAGCAAAGGAAGGCGAAAGTCTAGTTGGAGCAGCGTTCCCTGGAGAAGACTCAGAAGGAGACTGTGCTCAATGGGTAATTAACAATGAGAACAATACAGAACCTGAGCCAAAGGGTATAACATTCATTAAACATCAAGAAGACGTGCTTTCATGGGTTCGGTCGGTTCGACAAAGCTCATCTTGGCTGGAGCGTTTGGAACCTTTTTCTGAGGATTCCCCTTTATTCTCTTCGCCCACCGAGTCGACCCGAAAGTGGATCCCTCCTGAATTAAAGAATATTCTCCCTAAAGATTGTGAAATCAACCTATATGAACTCTCAAAGGTTGGTATTGAAGTAGGCCAAGGCTTGCGCACCGGATGTAATGGATTTTTTTATGTTGAGATGGTGAAGCAGGTTGATGAAAAGACAGCCAGAATACGCATAAGCGATATATTGGGCGGTAAAGAAATTGTCGTTCCCAAGGATGCACTGAAGCCAGTGTTAAGACGCCAAGCTGAAATAAACGCTTTTATTAGTGAATCGATGCCGCCCAGTTACGTTCTCGATCTCCGTGGGTATGTTCTGCCTGAGGATCTGAACCGTGTCCAAGAGGCTCTTGATTTGTACAAAACCTGTGGAATTTGCCCACCCAAGGCGATGCCAAAAACACTGGCAGATATTGTAAACCGGGCTGCAAAAACAAAATATGGCCCGTCAGGTGAGGGGAAATATATACCGGAATTGTCCGCAGTAAAGACTAACACACGTGACAGCACCTCCGGTTCCAAGGACAATTTCCCACGATTCTGGTATATGCTACCGGACTTCATGCGGAGGCATATTCCTGATGCATTTGTTCCTCGTGTCAACCAGTATACTCCCCGGATTTTACAGAATCGAGCGCCTCCATTACTGATAGACGCAAACTTTTCAACACTTTGGGCTAACGATAAGACATGGACTCCAGAGAGTATTGTTGGAATCATGAACAGTTCGTGGGTGCGGGCTTGCATGGAGGCTATTGGAACACCGATGGGAGGTGGTGCATTAAAACTTGAAGCTACACATTTGCGTAGGTTACCAGTACCGAAGCTTTCAACCAGTGAAATTAAACAAATCTCTGCGATTGCAAAAAATTCCCATCCGAATCCCTCACCTGAGATTCAAAACAAAATTGATAAAATCATTGTAAAGACGATTTTAGGCGGGCATAAAGATGATAATCAGATAAATCACATTATTAGTAAACTGCATGATTTAGCGGATCGATTAAGTCAGTCAAGGCAAAGGGTGTGATTCATGGCGACCAACGTAGAAAGAGCTCGGGATTGTATTGGGCGTTGTATCCAGCTTCGTGATGAGGGTAGATCAGAAGCAGTCCTTAGGGCGGAGTTTGCAACTTGGCTTAGGAGCATTTTTCCTGACGCTGAAGACCTTTCCTGGATAAATCATTACACAGAAGGCGCCGAGGCGGGAACGCGTATCGGAAGAAGAAATGGCACTACATCGCATCGTTTCATCGATAATCTTGTTAGAGCTACTGTAATCGAATTTGAGCCAGATCTTAGGCAGAGGCCCCGCTTCAGGGGTGGTTATAAGCAAGTACAGGAATATGTCGCGGGGGCTGTCCGTGACGG
>CBDVBC010000429.1:0-2167 GCA_965372125.1 Candidatus Hermodarchaeota archaeon
CCGATTAGTCATCCTACTCTTGGCAGCAAAGTTGATGTTACTTTCAACAAGCTCCCTGGCAGTCCTGAGGCGGGTCTTCGCCTACTCCTCAGTGATGGTGTGCGAACCCAGGTCATCTATGGTGACAACTTTTCTCTATCGAATCTTCCACCCACGGTCAAGTTCACAAACCCTGACCCGGTCCTCCAGATTCCTGCAGGGTCACTACTCTCTGTCTCTGCAAAGGGATGGGATCCAGAAACTGGAGCAATCCCCAATGCCTCCTACAGCTGGGTTATCAAAGACGCTTCCTCATCGGTTGTTGCGACAGGCTCGGGTGACCCCACCTTCCAGGTCGTCCTTGACACCCCCGGAACCTATGAAGTAAAGGTCACCGTCACTGATTCTGTCCAGCAGGAGGGCACCGCCACCCTTGAGGTCCAAGTAATTTCTCCCGCGTATCTGGCGGAGAGTGATTGGAACGAATACCTGCGCCTCCTCAACACCGATCCATTCCTCAACACCCTGATCCTTATCGGCCTCGGCGTTGCAGTAGTGGTAGCCATCGTCTTTGTTGTGTACTTCATCAGGCGCCGACGCCTTAAACCCTAGAGTCAGCAAAGGTATCTGAACTCCACAAGGTGAACCCCTAGAGGTTCACCCTCCCCCTCTTTTCCAACATTCATCTTCTCCCTCTGAATACCAGCGAATCCAGCAATCTAAGGGCGGTAGCTAAGTGTTAATAATGAGCTTTGGAAAGATTAACCCAGTTATTCCCTAGCAGGAGTAGATAGAACATGGCTGTGGGTCGCTTCCAAGTTATGGCCGTTCTCCAAGCAGCGAGGGCTTTCGTGCTGGGCTTTCCTGAAACCCTTGCGAAGAGCTGGGGCTTGAACCGCGCAATCTTTTACGCTGCAGCCAAACAGGGATTCAAGTCAAAGCAACAACCTCCTAGGCGGGTATGTGACATCCGTGCACGACCCGTCACCGAAACCCCGGAGAGCCATCACATTGGGGATGAGATAGCCTTCAAGGACCCAGAGGGCTCCGAGTATTTCACGATTGGTGGGAAGGTGCAAACAGTGCAAGAGTTCACACGGCAGATTGAAGCACGGTTTGGCGATACATTCGCTCCAGCGTGGGCAGAGGCGCTAGCGCTAGTCCGCCAGTTTGACCAGAAAATCCTCACCTCACAACTGGGCTTCTTCAGCCAAGTCTACAAACCACACCGAGACACCCTCGCCGCAAAATGGACAGCTGCCGCAAAATAACTGAATTTGATGATTTCCCTTGATGATTACTATAAAGTGCGCCCGGTGTCAAAGAAGAATCTTCAGGTATTTCAAGAGCGGGAAGGGCAGAATCTGGCGATGCTACAAAGCACGAATCCAAGAGGACTACAGTGTGAGAGAGGGTGATGAAGTTCTTTGCCAGTGCGGGAACAAAATCGGAACTGACGCGGGAAGGCTGATTAAGATGAAGACTGGTTCCTTCACCCCCGCTGGAAGATAGTGTTCTCTGCCTGAGTTTCTCTGCTAGACCGGCGTGAAGTTCCAGATAGCGTATGGATACAACGTGATTATACCTAGGATGCTGAGGTACCAGAAGACCCCCAGCACGATGAATATGCTCACCGGCACCAGTAAATTATCGATGTTCCTGGGCGATATGGCTTCTACGATTGTTGCGACCAAGCTGACCGCAAGGACTGGGATGAAGATATTCAGGAGGCAGAAGGCATCGGGATAGAGGGGGTTATAGACAACCCAATAGATGCCTAACATCACATAGGTGAAGAGGAAACCGAAAATGAACATGGCGAGGGTACCCTCAACACTCTTCTCGCTGAAGACTTTGTATTTGTGTTTACCCCACTTCTGACCTATCATATCTGCTAGACCGTCGCCCCCAGCCATCGGACCGAAATTGAGAATGGCAGTGGGAATGAAAAGATGAAAATAAGGCACTCCAGTGAACTTGTCAACAGGGACATACCAACAAGCGACCGAAACCCAAACCATCACCAGGCAATAGAGGAAGTTTCCGAAAAGTAGTTCACGGGATTTGCCGCTGCGTGTCAGAAATTGGACGAAGTCTTCGTTCTTCATTGCACCGCTTCCAACGGCGACAAATAGCATGGCGAAAATCAGCGGCAAAGTGATTTTGCCCTCTTCCAGATCATGGCCCA
>CBDVBC010000430.1:0-2156 GCA_965372125.1 Candidatus Hermodarchaeota archaeon
AAGATTGTGATTGGCAGTCCAGCAAAGGTTGTCGGTGATGTCCCTGAAGATGAACGGCTACCATAGGGTTGATGAAGATGATGTTGATTGATGCACATGTACATTTTCTACCAGAAGACAATAGCATCGGTCCCGAATTCACTTTTGCCTTCGATAAAATTCGTGCACGACTTAAGCGAGGTGTCGTCCAAAGAATGGTTGTTATGATAACACTTCAACCGGGTGATGACGCAATAGAAATGAACCATGCTTTTCTTTCTAACCTCCAAAAATTTGAGATGCGGGAACAATTGTGGCCTCTTGCCTGGTTTCATCCCACTCAAATTGACGCTGATTTGGTCGCCAAGCCTGAAGTGCATGGTGTTAAATACCACCCAAGTATAAGCCAAAGAAGGGTCGATCAAGCAACTCAGATTTTAGAACTCGCTTCTAAAAGTGGGAAACCATTACTCATCCATTGTGGACGAGGGGAATTAAGTAGAATTAAATATGTACTAGCAATCAACGAACAGTATCCCAAGGTAAAGTTTGTTTGTGCCCATATGGGTGGCCTTGCAAATGATCTTGTTCTAACCGCACTAAAACTCTTGGAAGGGAAAAGGGAGAAGGATAACATATTTCTAGACACATCTGGATGCTTGAATCCCCTACTCCTAAAGAAGGGAGTCGAAACTGTCGGTGCGAATCACATTATGTTTGGTACAGATGCCCCATTCTTCGACCTAGATGTTTCAATGTACGCTATCAAAGTTTGTCGATTTGATACACAAACAGTTAGACAAATTTACTTCGAAACAGCGGCTTCTGTTTTTCATAAAACATCAGGTTAATTCCTATTCTTGCTTGGAACCTTGGTTAAAAGGCGGTCTTGGGATGAATGAAAACAGAGGATCTATTGTTGTTATTTCTCCTTCGAATTTTCCGGGGACAACTGGTGACAGCGCTAACTACGTCGAATTAGTAAATGCGTTTAGACGGAAAGGCATGCGAGTGATACTAGTTTGCCCGCCGAGTCGCAGCGGAATGCAATTCGATGAAGAGATGAAAGAAAAGGAAATCAAAGTGACGAGAATTCCTCTCTATCCTCCAAGATTGCCAGAGATAGTCAGTAAAGGAATTGGCTTGTCTACAATCTTCCGTTTATTTGCCTTTTATTTTGTAGAGATTTTAACAGTAATTTATGCTTTCATCAGAAACAATGCAAGAATCTGTATGATACGGCATTCAATCCCAACTCTCCCTTTAGCACTAATAATGAAGCTGCTCAGAATCAGAAGCATTGCTGATGGTGAAATTCTATCTACCTCACTAGAATGCACTATGTTCTTTCCACCGAAAGTATTGCGAATCATACAGCTCTTCGAAAACCTGCGGCTTTACAGTTTTATTAAAATCATGGGAGAAACACATCTTCACAGGCTCCTAGAAGATGGCTTCCCACGAGACAAGATTATCTTGACAAGAATTGCAATAGACACTGCTAATATTCCCCCCTCTAATCTAGAGACAATCCCTCCAGCTACATTTGGTTACTTCGGAATTCTAGCGAGGTGGCAAGGTCTTCCCTTCCTGATTAGAAGCTTCGCAAAAGTCGTCAAGAAAGAGAGAGCTGCGAAATTATACATCATAGGAGAAGGACCATTGAAGGAGGAGCTCGAACATCTCTCGGAAAGTCTAGAGCTTGGTCAGAACGTAGTCTTTTGTGGTGCAGTACAAAGAAAAGTCCTTCACAGGGATATGTTCAAGTTGTTCAGAGTTGTTGTGATTCCACGCCCGAAATTAGAAGGATTGATTCACACGCCAATGAAACTAGTTGAAGCTCTTGCTGCAGGTAAACCTGTCATAGCTACTTCTGTAGGAAGCTTCCAGGAATTAGAGGGAAAGGGTGTTTTCTTAGTACGACCTGGTGATGAGGAAGATATGGCTCGCGTAATAATGCGGCTAGCTGAGGACGAGCAACTTCTCCGTGAATTATCACAACAAGCATTGGAAACTGCCCAGCAATATGACATAAATGCTCAAATTGAAAGAATCCTTAGAGTACTGCGCTGAGATAAAATATGAGGATTAACAATGAAGGTCGCTGTGGTTACTGATATTCAAACATTATGTACTGAAACCCAGTACTTGGATTTACTTAAGAAGAGAATGGGAAA
>CBDVBC010000431.1:0-2145 GCA_965372125.1 Candidatus Hermodarchaeota archaeon
CACTTTTCAGCTCCCTTCCGGGATACTTTTCAACTTTCTGTCACCATACTAGTGCGCTATCGGTCTTGAGACGTGTTTAGTCTTGGAAGTTGATGACTCCCAATTTTCCACACCTAAGCCAAGGTATGGTACTCTGGGATTACAATCTTTTTCTTTCCAGCTTATGCTTACAGGGCTTTCACCTTCTATAGCAGGTCGTTCCAGACCACTTCAGCTTTGCTGGTGAAGATATAACTGGACCCATAACTCTACATCTCTCGCAGGTTTCCCTACAAGATTCGGTTTGGACTTTTCCCTTTTCGCTCGCCGTTACTAAGGGAATCCTAGTTAGTTTCTTTTCCTCCACCTACTATGATGTTTCAGTTCAGTGGGTTCCCTCTCCAATATTGGAGTGTCGCGGTTCCCAAAGGAACAGCAACGAGAAGTCTCATTCAGGCATCCTCGGTTCTACAGCTGCATGCGCTTACCCGAGGCATTTCGCTACTTGCCGCGCCCTTCGTCAGCGCTCAAGCCTGGCCATCCACCAGACGGCGTAGCATGTCGAGCTTTTTTGGCATCAAGTGAATAGATGTTTGTTTAGTGTAGGTTGTTGATTTTTGGGCTTGCTTATGTGGTGCTCATTGTGAGCTTTGAATATTAATTCTTTGAGCTCACTTGCATTCTTCACCTTTCAATCGTGTGATCGAAGGTTGCATCTTAATATTTGGCCTGTAGATTTTCAGGCAAACTATTTAGAGGCGGAGCTTAGAGATATAAGGGTTACTATGTCGTTTGAAGGCTGTTTCCAGCTTGGCTTCAGACTTAGTTTTGATGGTTCTTTGACATTTTTGTGTCTATCTTTTCTCCATCTATATTGGTGGAATCGAGGAATAAAAGGGTTTGGTCGGCTGGAAGTTTTCGATGTGTTTATGTGAAGGGTTCCCGTGTGTCTTGACTCTGGAGTGATAGCTTTATGCGAGAGAAAGAGCGGGTGACTATGGTTCATGGGGCTGGTGGAGCTGTGATGTCTAAGTTGATTGAGACTTTTATCCTGCCGTATTTGGGGGGTTTTGAAGCTGAAGTTGGTTTAGAAGTTTTGGATGACGCCGCTGTCGTTGACGGTGTGGTGTTCAAGAGTGATTCCCACGCTGTTAAGCCGATTTTCTTTCCTGGAGGGGATATTGGCAGGTTGGCGGTAGCGGGAACGGTTAATGATATTGCTGTGTTGGGTGCGGAACCCCTTGCTTTGGCCTGCGGGTTTATTCTTGAAGAAGGATTATCCTTTGATGATTTAAGGCGAGTTGTTGAAGGCATTAAAGAAGCTTGTAAAGAGGCAGGAGTATTCGTTGTCACGGGAGATACAAAGGTTGTGGAGAAGGGTAGTTTGGGAGGGTTGGTGGTTAATATGAGTGGTATTGGAAAGCGCAGTAGAGCATTAGACCACAATCTAGCTGTTGTGAGGAAGTACAGAAGTGGGTTTGATTCTCGATGGGTGTTGGATAGGAATCTGCGGAAAGGAGACAAAATAATTTTGTCAGGAACAGTTGGAGATCATGGGTTGGCTGTTCTTTCAGCTCAAGAAGGATTATCCTTTGGAAGCAAGATTGTGTCCGATGTTAAACCTTTGAACCATATGATAAAGCAGGTGTTGGAGGTTGGAGGGGTTGTGTCTATGAAGGATCCAACTCGGGGGGGACTAGCTAATGCTTTGAATGAGTGGAGTGATAAGGCGAAAGTCGGTATCTCTGTGCAAGAAGATGAGATACCTATACGTGAAGATGTGCAGGTGGCTTGCGAAATGTTAGGCATTGATCCTTTAGAAGTGGGAAATGAAGGAAAGATCATCTTAGGGGTGATTGAGGAGATGGCTGAGAAGGTCTTGGCAGCTTTGAGGGTTACAGAGGAAGGAAAGGACGCGATGATTATAGGTGAAGCGACAGATGAGTTCAACTTGGTGGCGATGAAAACGGTTGTCGGAGGTCGGAGGATTCTAGCTACTCCAGTAGGTGACCCAGTGCCAAGAATATGCTAGTGAACATGTGTAACGAATTATCTGTGAGTTTGCCTTTCCGTATACTAAAAAAAGAGAGGGGAAATACTTAGATGACACGTATTTTTCTTCTTAGAAGAACGACAGCTACGAGGGACATCGTGACTAGAAGCGGT
>CBDVBC010000432.1:0-2130 GCA_965372125.1 Candidatus Hermodarchaeota archaeon
CATCAGACGCTTCGGGTCAACACCAGAATAGAAGCGAGTATTGCTAGGCGAGCGTAACCGAATCAAAATATCTGAGGCTTTGATTGCTGCCAACTGGTGCTTTGGGAAAAGCTCGAGCCCCTTGTCTGTAACAGCGTCAATATAACCACGGGACAATTCGGAGGACTCCATGATCACAAGCGACGAGGCACCAAGACTGGCAACCTGCTTGACAATCTCTACTACTAAGGGGTGAGCGTCAAGGTCACACATTATGTACACCATGTCGCCGGTCTTGACCTTGGTAGAATATTCAACTAGAATACGGGCATGTTCAACAATCCGTGAATCTGTCATTATCATAGCCTCGCGAGAAAACTGGTGCTCCTTGAAACAAAGAATCTTTTATCCGTTCCTAATAGGACATTTTCCAATCCATTTGAAAGGAACAGGATATGCGGTATCACTGAATACTAAAAATTCTCACTAGCCTCCTTTGGAAAGGTAATAGCGCAAATGAGGATAGGTCTCTAGTAATGCTATGTCAACATCATAACCATCGGACAGAGCTAGTTTTACGGCGAGAGGAATTCTGTTAATGCGGAGCCACCGGCACATAGTATCTGGTCTCCCTATGTATCCGGTTTCCTCCTTGATAGCGCGTGCCAGTTGGAGTTTGGGTGTGTCTGGCTCTTGGAGGCATCGTTCGAGCAGCCCAAAATAGGCTCTGACAACCGCTTGATCAATGACTAATGCGGCTCTGCCCTTTTTCACCAAACGGTTAATGGCGGTCCTTCCTACTACAATTCCTCTCTCTTCAAAGATTCGAAGGCGAATCAATCCGGGGGAGTGTCCCTCGTCGTATAGCGCGAGAATGCGGCGCATTAGTGGAAGGTCGTGAAGGGGTTTGCTAGAGCATGGTGCTTCATTCATACGCGCAATGACTTTAGCCGTCTTAAGACGCCCAGTAGCGGACAAGAATATAGGGAGTTCAACAGCGGATTTGATGCTCGCATGGGTTTCAATCTTTAAACTTGTAGCGCCATATTTCGTTGACTTGATTCCAATCTTCTTAAGGAGAAGATAGAACCTTTCTTGGTTTTTCTCTGTATCGATACCAATGACTCCATTCTGGATGTTGGCCCAACCATCACCGTCGAAGAGCCCTTGAAGGACTCTAATTTGGAAGGAGCGGGGAGCGTTGAGTACCCAATCAAGATTTGCAGGGACATCAGTGTGGGTTTCACCGAATCTGAAGCCTAAAACCGCTTGGTCAAACCAAGCGAGAAAGGGTGATGTAACTGACCACCAAACGTGTGAACCGTGGGGATCATCACCTTGAGGTAGTAAATCCTCTCCAGGTTTTGTTGGACAAGCCTGGTTAGTAAGATAATACGCAACGCGGTCACCAAAGCCTTTACTCCATGAATATTTCGTTGAAAGACCGATTCTGAAACAACTGCTGTGAGCAGATTGTGAGCTAAAACTACCATCACTAAGTGCCGCGCCAACGAGATAACCGAAGGCGAGAATCTTATCTTCAAGTGTATCTAAAGGACCATATTGGTCGCTCCACTGCCTGAGAAGAGCGGCAGAAGGTCCAAACTCGTCGAGTTTGTCGATAAGGTATTGGTCAGGATTTACAAGGCTGGGAAGGTTCCTAAGGACTGGGAGCAACTGCTTGTATTTGGTGATTCGGAGTGGAACTTGAGTGTAGCGGGTGGGAAGCTTGCCGGTTTCGATTATTGGAAGCCAGCAGAGACCGGATTGGGGTGGTATGTTTGGTATGGTGGCGGCGAAACGAAGAAGATGGGGGCGATGACAGTAGCGAAGGGCATCACTGAGGGCGTCTCCTGGAAGATTGAAGTAGGTTTCAAGTTCATGAGGATGGTAGCCAGCTTCAACAAGGGTGATAAGAGCTAGAAAACGAGAAGCAGCGTCTAATCTGCTACGAAACTTGGGGTGGACTTGGAACCTTTCTCCGAATACGAAGTGGCGAGAGTCTAGTCGCTGGAGGAGTTCATGAACAGAGGTAATGCCCTTGTTAATCTCTCGTAGTAGGTTGAGGCGATTTTGGTGTTTTTTTAGAGTAGTAGCACGTTGTCTAAGAAGATGTATGAGGTGTGGATGACCGGTGCCTTTGATCCAACT
>CBDVBC010000433.1:0-2119 GCA_965372125.1 Candidatus Hermodarchaeota archaeon
GCTTCAACGGATGTTAAGCGCGTATTCACCCGGCTCGCTAATGTTAAGTTTTCTGGCAATCATGGAGTTCTCAGGGTCAAATATTAAAACGACTCCTGAAAAACTATCTGACAAATTAGTAATTCTACACTTGGGGCAGTGGCTTTTAGTAGTTATTAACCGACAGATTCGACAAGCTTTACGTGGCATCTTATTCGCACACTCTTCTTGTAAACTAAGGTACTATTGGTTCAAGTAGGTAGAAGTATGATTATGTTTCCTTGGGATCCTCCTTACCTGAACGTGAAGTGGCCTTTTCAGATTTTGCTTCAGCGCCCTTCTCTTCTGCCTTCTGTTTAGATTTTAGAAGTTTTGCTAGCTCTTCCTTAATCCACTCTAGCTTTCCGAGATATGGTTGACGCATGGTCAATCCTAGTTTACCACCACGCGCACCACCGTCGATGCTGACCGCGACAATTCGTGCACGCACCAAGTCACCCTCTCTAATCTTTCTTCCAGTTTCCTTCCCAACAAGCGAGGCGCTGCGCGAATCATAAGAAAAGAGATCATCAGTAATTTGGCTAACGTGACACAAACCGTCGAGAGGCCCCAATCGGATAAAGGCGCCGAAATCTACGACCTCAACTACCTCCCCGAGGGCAAGAGCATTCACCCTAGGCTTGAAAGTCAGGATTTTCACTGTAACCTCATGATAAGTCGCACCTTCACCAGGAATCAGTTTCCCCATTCCGATGTTCAAAACCTCTACCACCGCGACGATGAACCCTAAATCCGCATCGATTAAGCCCTCATACTCCGCACGGAGAAGTTCCTCAGCAACTTCGTATAGGTCTTCACTAAATCGTTTCGGTGGGATACTTACATTTGATTGAATAGTTACAGCTGAGTAAATGGGTATTCCTCCTGAGAACGGGCATCCGGAAGCCAGATTTGCTGATAAGCTTTTCTGTTAAATCGTAGTTTTGACCGAACAGCTATTCGTCAAGAGCAAGAACTGCTAATTTTCGTAAAAAAATCACTCGACAGCCATGCTTAACCAAACTACGACGTAAGGCGCGGTCATTAGTCGCCACCAAAGCGGCAGTTGCTAATGCGTATTCTAGTAGCGCTGTATCCGCATCAAGTGCAGCCTTTATGCTATCTGATTGATTTTTGCAGATGCAATATTGTTGCACAAGCTGCAATGCGCTTTGAGCAGCACGCTGTTCCTTGCTAGACCCAAGTGCTACCAGCCTTTGTAACTCACACAGTATTTGTGGAAGCACCACAAAATCAACGTGGCTACTCAATAATAGTTTAATTTCCTCAATGATATCGATTCGTCGCTGAAAAGGTAACAACAAGAAGTTCGTGTCAAGCAGCACTACAACAGGGCGAATAGTCAGATCATCAGTCCTCTTTAGTGATGGCCCCCCAGCCTATCAGCCGCCATCTCTTCTCAACAAGCCGACTTATCGCCACCCTTTGCCCAGGTAGTATGCAGATCGGCTTTTGTAATTTGAAGATAACGAGTCTCTTTTTCTTCATTACTTTCTGAACTATACCAACTGTAACTGATGTCCCCAAAACCAACATCAATTCTTCCTTGGCCCTTATTTGTGAAACTGCAATCTGTTCTGCTAGTCCAACAACCTGCTTTAACAAGAAGGGTTTCAATGTGATTCTATCGATTAATGGTGGAAGTTCTCCGGGTATCCCGGCCATATTTCCAATTAAAGCATCTGCCCGAGCGAAAGCTGAATCCAATGTTGTCCTAACCCCAATCAGTCCACCTGGGTCAGCGATCTTTAATTTCGCGCCTGATCCTGATTGGATACTCTTTACCTTTGTGAGTAAGGATTTGTAAACGATTTGCTTTCCCCGAGCCTGCTTCACTCGCATTCCAGGACGGAGCTCTAGCTCATCCCCTACTTTCAGCTTTCCTTGAATGATAGTTCCACCAATAACTCCGCCTCTTAGTTTCTCCGGCGTCGTTCCGGGATAGTTAATGTCAAAGGAACGTGCTATGAACATCAGTCCTGGACTTTTTAGATCCCGCTGTGGCGTTGGAATTATCTCCTCAATTGCCTGAATCAAAACGTCGAGGTTTGTACCAAACATTGCTGAAATCGGTATGATT
>CBDVBC010000434.1:0-2115 GCA_965372125.1 Candidatus Hermodarchaeota archaeon
AGGCTAATACCCAGTGTATCGCTTAAAACCCAACCCCTGTCGTGGAGAGGGGGCTTTCAATGACATGTCCAGCTTCACACACCTGGGCTATCAGCGTTCTCTCCTAGTGAAGCCTCTGCTCAGCTTTTCAGGGTTCTAAACATGAGAATCATGATAGGCGGCTTGTTAGGCCCATCCGTATCTCCTGGAAGAGCTTGATTATGGATGCCAAGGTGTTAATGAATTGTTTATATTGCTCGTTTGCCTTCTCAAAGACCGAACTCATTTCTTGGCGGGTGTCTCTGACCTGTTCCCTCTGCTTGTCAACCTCTATTAATCCATCATCTGGGTTCCCTGAATAGGTCCATTCCGCCAGTGCCTTGGTTGCCTTTTCCGAGACTGAAAGGCTCCTATGTACAAGGTTCCTTATTTTATGAATCCCGCTCAGCAATTGATTTAACCGGGGTTTCCAGTCAGAACCGAGCCTGCCGCTGGAACCATGGAAGTCTTTGACTGCCCCATGCATTTCCCGTAAAGCATCCCCGACCTTTTGAAGATCCTGCTTTATGATTCGCCGGTGTTTCTCCTGCAGTTCGACAATCGCCTTCGTTTCTATGACTAGAGCCCTCCACTCCGAGCGGGCAATGTGTCGTCCCAACTTGTCACTGATATCCTCAAGCTCTTTTCGAGATTCCTGGATCCAACGAAGGCATTTCTGGAGGGATGATGTGAGGTAAGGGATTTGGCCTTCACATGACCGAAATATTGCAGCGCCTGACGCGCCGCCGCCACCGATTCTTGATGACATGATTTTTCATTCTCCTCAGATATTCTCTAAGAGATTCACTATACTAGACTCTGCATAAATTCGTTATAAAGGTTCAGTCGCTGCAACTTGTCTACTTAGTGTACTTATTATTTCCTTCCTAGCCACACTGCCTTTCTACTCTAGGTTGCAAGGAAACTAATTGTGTACAAACTGTTAAAGAACAGTTTAGCCCACTTTTAGGACATGTCAGTTCTTAGCACTGAACTCTGCGACCTGCTGGGAATACTCCATCCCATTCTGCAGGGAGGAATGGGCCCCTACAAAACTGAAGACCTAGCCATCGCAGTATCCAATGCTGGAGCCCTTGGAGTGATTAGCACGATTGGAATGGCTGCCACTCTACTACCAGAGGCGGCGCCGGTGGATGCCAAGCGGATGTTCGGGGATGACCCGCCGCTAGTAATCCTACAGAAGTCCATCGAAGCTGTAACAAAGGCCACCAAAGCGACTCGTGCGGTCTATGGTGTGAACGTACCAGTGGCCTCCGAGTTCCTGATGGCTTCTCAGATGTTTGTCAAACAGGTCATCGAAGCCCGGGAAGCCGATTCTGATGTAGAACGCCAACTCCGCGTAATAATAACATCAGCAGGAAACCCCAAACCCTGGGCAAAGATCAAGGAACATGGGCTGCTTTGGCTTCACGTCGTACCCTCAGTGTATCACGCAAAGAAGGCGGAAAGCGCTGGAGCTGATGTAATAATAGCCTCCGGACACGAAGGAGGAGCACACTGCGCGTGGGACCCAGTGCACTCGATGGTTTTGGTTCCCGCTGTAGCAAAGGCAGTAAAGACCCCAGTGGTAGGCGCAGGAGGTTTTTGTGATGGTGCGACTCTGGCTGCTGCCCTCTGCCTTGGAGCAGTGGGTGTCCAGTTAGGTACCAGGTTCATCGCCACGAAAGAGAGCGAGTTCCAAAAGGTTTGGAAAGAGGCAATCTTGAAGCGCGAAGAGCGGCAGACCCTAGTGGCTCGTGGCCTCTTCGGTCCAATGCGCTTCCTCCGAAACAGGCTCGCAGAAAAGATTGTGGAACAGACATTATCAGACGCGCCCCGCTTCTACTTGGGTGACCCCGTTGAATCAAATCCCGAGATCCTTCAGCTAGAACAGCAAGGCTTCGTCGATTTGATGGATGGCAAGGAGGACACCGCATTAATGTTTGGGGGAGAAGTTACCGGGCGCATCACTAATTTACCGACAGTGGAGGAACTCATCACAAGTATCATCGAGGAGGCAGCCAACCTCATCAAATCACTTCCAGGTAAAGTGCTCACTCGCTAGAAGTGGTGGCTCCAAGGGAAGCAAGAACTTTC
>CBDVBC010000435.1:0-2114 GCA_965372125.1 Candidatus Hermodarchaeota archaeon
GCCTGTTTGTTTTATTATTATTGCTTCTAGCTGTTGTGGGAGTTGGGTGAGCTGTTTTTGTGTAATCGTGGAATCTGTTCGTTGGATACCGATTATCGACTGAGCTACTTTCCTTGAATACCTTAGGAGTGTGTCGGCTCGTCGTGCTTTTTCTCGGCTTTGGAGGATTTGAGCGATGTGGCGGCGTAGTTTTCGGCCCACCTCTTCGAAGCCAAGTTTCAGTTCTCTTATCAGAATGTCGTCTTCTGCTAGGGCTTGTTTTGATTGTGCTTTGAAGATTAGATGGACAAAGGGTCCTGCTACGTTGGCAAAGAGTCGAAATGGTCCTGAGGGTAGGCGATTGCTCCCAACTTCGAGTTTGTATGCTCGCCAGTTGACAGAGGCTGCTGCCTTCCAGATCGCACAGTCTGAGTTGTCCCGAAGTTTGGGGGTTCGGTTTACAAAGCGGTAGAGGACGCCAGCTCCGGATTGGGAGGAGAGGTCTGGGTCATAGACTGCTGCAACCTCAACGGCGAATGCTAGTCCCTTACTGCTGGTGGGTGGGCGACTGGAGGCTTCAACGAATTCTGCTTTGAAAATCTCCTTGAGGGTTTTTTGGATGATTTCTTCGCCGACTGGAATCACTGTTTTGGTGGGGGGTGCATAGTACTTCTCGGAGATGAAACTTGAGTAGAGTGCCTTGATTTGGTCAAGGGTTAACCGTTTTGGTCGCGTCCCTGCCCTGAAACGCTTCACGCCCTTTGGCATCACTGAAGATTTGATGATGCGCGCTGCACGCTTTTGACTCATGCGGCAGAAACTCTTCAGCAAGAAATCCTCTATCCGAGTGTGCTTTGTTACACGGATTTGATCTTGGAAATCGCCGATGCTAGTTGAGGTTGGATGTGGCATTGCGTAACTGGGTTCTTTTACGAACTCTGTCACTCGGCGGGGATATATGTGGATTTTTCCGTATGGGTCTATGAAGATTATGTTAATATGGGAATTCAGGAAGGAGTTTTGACGGATGTACTCATCAGCGTAACTCCGCCGATATTGTATGTTCAGGTAGTAGAGCTGAAGATAGGTTCCATGAGTAAAGGAGAGGGGAGCTTTTGTTTCGGTAAGTACATACTCCTTCTGGTTCTTCCCAGTTGTGAAGAATACCGAGACATGACCTTGGCGCTCGGAGGGATATCTGGTTGCTACAGTTATGGGTCGGCCAGTAGTGTTCTGGGCGTCACTAAAGGCGCTGGAGGCCCCAAAGCCTTGGCTTCCCCGGGTCTGTCTAAGTCGTTGACTCTTACTACTCGCGAGGTAGAGACCAAACTGCTGTAGGTCCCGCTTCGTCATACCAATTCCAGTGTCGAGGGCTTCGAAGGAGTACATCTGGAGGTTGCGGCCATCTATTTCGTCTGGGAGAATATCGGGTTTCTCGAGTTCTTGGAGGTTGATCAGCATGACTGGTTCCCGGTTGATGAGGTTCCGGATTGGAGCGACCAGCCTTTTTACCCTTGCAGAAATTGTTGAAGCGGTCCACGAAGCCTTACCAGTGGTCTTCAGTGGTGGAGGCATCTTTGAATAGGGTACATCTCTGGGTGGATCAGAGAGAAGTACCGGCGTCCCCGTTTTGGCTTTAGCTTTCGGTGCCTGTTTCCAGTAATAGGTTTCAATGGCATCTAGCGAGTTGTCACTGAATTCCGCGACATATTGGGTGTGCTTGTGAAGCTCCATTGAGAACCCGACTAGCTGGGTTCGCTTACGAAAGAACTCGGCTACTTCCCCTCGCTGTATTACACTTTTCCTTGACCGGGTTCGAGTTGCTCCTGTTCGCGGAGTTGTCCTGCTTGTTTTGTCCTTGACCATGTTGGTTACCTTGCATTCCGTTTTGTGCCGACCAAAACCATTAGTTTTACAGACAAAGGCAGTCCTGCCTTAAATGTTTGTGAGCCACCTCACACTACCTTCGTATTCTCGAAGGAAAAACCTTCAGAGATTTATGGTTTTTGACTGTCCTTTCAGATCTGTTGGTGTTTTCGGCGTGTCTCAGCAAAGTTCAGTGCAACAGTGTTTATTAGGTTTTTTGGGTTGAATGAATTTGAACCAGTTTGGCTCGCTACTTAGGCGAGAATTTC